>NYZG01000208.1 GCA_002687025.1 Candidatus Poribacteria bacterium | reverse complement strand
CGTCGCTCGAAGATGCGCTACCTCGACCCGCCACTCGACGTCGACAGCCTGCATCGCCCTAACACCGCGCACGTGGGGCTCGTCGGGTCGCGCGAGATAGGGGCGTCTCACGTCGCTGTCGGCTTCGACGGCGAACGGCAGGCCATCACCAGCACCGACGTGCTCGACACCGATCGGACGCGAGGCGGGTCGTTCATCCTGGCGCTCCACGAGATCGACATGCCCGACGGCATTCCTGCCGATACCGCGCAGTTGGACATCACCGCCCGGGCCGACTCGTACAGCGACTTCGGGTCGGTGGTCAGCCCGCGGGCGGGATTCGTGCTGCGGCGGGCGTCTGCCCGGCTGTTCGCGAATGTGGGCAGGAGTTTCCGCGCGCCGACGTTCAACGACCTCTACTGGACGCCCGGCGGCAACCCGGATCTCGACCCGGAACGCGGCACGCATCGCGCGTTCGGAGTCGGATGGAGCGACGACCTGGTCTCGGT
Organism: Candidatus Poribacteria bacterium; assembly: GCA_002687025.1. Taxonomy (GTDB): domain Bacteria; phylum Poribacteria; class WGA-4E. The sequence continues at coordinate 11,676 of NYZG01000208.1, read as the reverse complement.
CGAGGCGTCGCGGTATCACACGCGCTTCACCAATGAGATTCAGTGGGCGCCGCTCGGGGACGGCACATGGTCGCCGATGAACGTGTCGCGTTCGCGCAAGTCGGGCTGGGACGGCCGCGTCGCCGTGCGGCGGGGCTACTGGCGCGCCACGCTACGGGGCTCGCGCACCGCGGCCGTGGACGTCAGCGACACGCCGGCCACGAACGAGACGTACGGCAAGCAGCTCCGACTCATACCGGAACACATGGCGTCCGCCGAGGTCATGTACGTGACGGCCGCATGGGGCTCGCGCGCGCAGCACCGATGGGTAGGCAGCAGCTTCACGCGGGCCGACAACAAGGACTCGCTCCCAAGCTACGCCGCGTTGGACGTCGGCGCATGGCGTCGGCTGCGCTTGGGTGGGATGGAGTATGAGGCGAGGGTCGACGTAACCAACGCCCTCAACGCCGCCTACGTCATCATCCCGCAGTATCCCATGCCCGGTCGTTCGGTCTCTTTCACACTGGGCGCCAGTCTCTGACATCGCCTCTATCTCGGAGTATTTCGACATGGACAGCGCTCTGCTGCGCGACACGATCAGAAACATCAGCCCTGCGAACGGCACGCTGGCGCCCGGGACGCAGCATCGGTTGGACAACCTGACGAAGCCCATCGGCAGCCTGGGTGCCCTGGAGGGTGTCGCGTGTAGGCTCGTGACCGCGACGGGATGCCACGAGCCGCGATTCCGCGAGAAGCGCGTGATCGTCTTTGCTGCGGATCACGGCGTCGCGGCGGAGGGCGTGAGCGCCTACCCGTCCGAGGTGACCGCACAGATGGTGCTGAACTTCCTGGCTGGGGGCGCCGCCATCAATGTCCTGGCTCGCCACGCTGGGGCGGCGGTCATCGTCGTGGACGTCGGCGTAGCGGCGGACATGGGATCGCCCGACGGGCTCATCTCTCGCAAGGTGGCGCCGGGCACGCGAAACATGCGCGTCGGCCCCGCGATGGACGTGAGCGAGGCTCTCGCGGCTCTCGAAGCGGGCATCGACATCGCGCAGCGCGAAATCGCCGCCGGCGCCGACATGATCGCGATGGGCGAGATGGGCATTGGTAACACGACGGCGGCGACAGCCGTCACGGCAGCCGTGACCGGGAAGCCGGTGGCTGAGCTGACCGGCTCGGGCACGGGGATCGACGAGGAGAGGCGCGCGCTGAAGGTGCAGGTGATCGAGGACGCGCTCGCCCTGCACGCGCCGTCTGTGGTCGACCCAGTCTCGCTGCTGGCGAGCGTCGGAGGATTCGAGATCGGAGCGATCGCGGGCGCGACACTCGCCGCTGCGGCGCATCGCGTCCCGGTCGTCGTGGACGGGTTCATCTCGACTGCTGGGGCTCTGATAGCCGCGCTTCTATGTCCCGACGCCAAGAACGCCATGTTCGCGTCGCATAGTTCTGCCGAGCCCGGTCATGCCGCTGCCCTGGAGTGGCTGGGACTCGAGCCGTTGCTGCGGCTGGGGCTTCGTCTCGGGGAAGGGACGGGAGCTGCCCTCGCCATGCCGATCCTCCAGGCCGCGGGACTCGTCCTCGGGGAGATGGCTTCGTTCGCCGATGCCGGGGTTTCGACGGCCGAGGAAGGCCAGGGATGAGCTTCACGTTCATCACGGGCGGGGCCCGGAGCGGGAAGAGCACGCTTGCGTTGAAGCTGGCGCGGGAATGTGCGGCCCGCCCTGAATCCGTCGCCTTCATCGCCACAGCCGTCGGCGGCGACGGGGAGATGACGGAGCGCATACGGAAGCACCGCGAGGAGAGGCCGTCGGAGTGGACGACCTACGAAGAGCCGTTTGCGGCGGCCGCCGCCGTCCGCCGGGCGGTCATGGAGCGGCACGACGTCGTCATACTCGACTGCGTGACGCTGCTCGTAAGCAACTGGCTGTGTCGCGAGCCGACGGACGCCATGCTCACCGACGAACGGACGGACGCGACGCTCGCGGAGGTCCACGCGTTGGCCGAGGCGGCGTCGGAGTGTCACGCGCACGCGATCGTCGTCACGAACGAGGGGGGAATGGGCATCGTGCCGCTGAACGACCTGGCGCGGCGATTCCGGGACGTGGCGGGGACGGCCAACCAGATGCTCGCAGCCGCCGCGGATGAGGTGTATCTGTGCGCGTCGGGCATACCGATCCTCATCAAGGGCGAAACCGGGGGCGACGCGCGATGATCCGCTCCGCGTGGCGTCAGCTTCGCATGGCCGTCGCGCTGCTGACGCGCGTGCCCGTGGGGTATCCCGAGGACGCCCGCGACGAGGATGTCGGGCCGTCGGCGGCTTGCTATCCGATCGTGGGGGCGCTCGTCGGAGGGGTCACTCTCGCGGCGTACTACGGCGCAGGCGCCGTGTGGGATGGGCCCGCGCTGCCGTCCGTCGTGGCGCTGGTCGCGTGGATCGCCATCACAGGCGGGCTGCACGTGGACGGCCTGATGGACGCATGCGACGGGCTCCTCAGCCACCGGCCACGCGAGGAGAAGCTCCGCATCATGAAGGACCCCCAGGTCGGGGCCTTCGGCGCGCTGGGGTTGGCGGGCGTGTTGCTCGTGAAGCTGGGCGCGTTGGCCTCTTTACCGTGGGATCGCGTCTGGTGGGCGATGCTTCTGGCGCCGGTAGTCGGCCGGCTGAGCATGGTCTATGCGGGCGCGGCGTTCCCCTACGCTCGCGCCGAAGGGGGCATGGGCGGGTCATTCGCGGGAGGCACGGGGTGGCGGCATTTCGCGGTCGCCGTGGCGCTGACGCTCGCCGCCGTCGCCGCCGTGCGCGAGCCACGCGCGTGGGCATGCCTCGCTGTTGTCGCGGTCTGTGTGTGGTGGGTGGCGCGGCGTATCGCCCGCTCCCTGGGCGGCATGACCGGCGATACATACGGCGCGCTCTGCGAAGTCACGGAGGCCTTCGCGCTGTTGGCGTTCGGAGCTGCGATCCCATGACAGACACGACCGCACGAACGAAGGCCGAGGCAGCGTCCCCACGGCTCGAGCTTTCCAACGCCCACGTCGGCTACGACGCCGTGACCGTCCTACGCGGCATCGAGGTGACGGTCCGGCATGGCGAGTTCGTGGGCGTGATCGGCCCCAACGGATGCGGGAAGTCGACGCTGTTGCGCGCGATGAGCGGGGTCCTGCGCGCATCGCGTGGGGACGCCCTTGTGGACGGGCGCGACATCGCGTCGTACGCGCCCAAGGAGCTCGCGCGGAAGCTCGCCGTGGTGAGTCAGGAAACGGCGACGCCGTTCGGCTTCACGGTCGAGGAGACCGTCCGCATGGGGCGGATGCCGCACGAGAGCAGGCTGACACGATCGCCGCACGAAGCGGACGAGATCGTCGCGCGGGTCATCGAGGAGGCGGACCTGACGTCGCTGGCCCGGCGCCCGATTACACGGCTGAGCGGGGGAGAGCGGCAGCGGGTCGCCGTCGCGCGCGCGTTGGCGCAGTGTCCGTCGATACTCCTGCTGGACGAGGCGACGGCGCATCTGGACCTCCGGTATCAGACACACCTCCTGGGCATCGTCGCGCGCCGCAACGCCGAGGAAGGCATGACGGCCGTCGCGGTCATGCACGACCTGAACCTCGCGGCGCAGTATTGCCATCGCCTGATCCTGCTGCACGACGGCCGTGTCCACGCGGAGGGAAGGCCCAAGGACGTCCTCACCGACGACACGCTGCGCGAGGTGTACGGCGCGTCGGTGATGGTGACGCGACACCCGCTGTTGGATGTTCCGCATGTGTTTGTGTGCGCGTCGCCGCCCGACGTGGACGCGCGCCGAGCCGAAAGGAGCCCCGAGTGAAGTTCATCTTCCGCGCGGCGCTGTGCCTCCTCCTGTCACATGTCGGCGCCGGCGCCGCGTCCGCGGAGTCAGCGGTCTCGTACCCGCTGTCGATCGAGGACGACATGGGGCGCGTGGTGTCTTTCCCGGCGTCTCCCGCGCGCGTCGTGTCCGTAGGTCCGTCGACGACGGAGATGCTGTTTGCGATCGGGGTGGCGGACCGTCTGGTAGGGATCGACCGGTTCAGCAACTACCCGCCGGAGACAGAGGACGTCGAGAAGGTCGGCGGTCTCGTAGATCCGTCCATCGAGCGGATCGTCGGGTTGCGACCAGACGTCGTGTTCATGCGCGACCTTTCGGTACAGCACGTGGAGCGACTGGATGCGCTAGGTCTCCGCACGGTCGTCGTTGGGTCGAGGGATGTCGCGGGCGTCTACGGGTCGCTAAAGTTGCTGGGGTGGATCATGGACGCGCGCGAGGAAGCGGAGGCCGTGGCCGCCGTGATGCGCGACCGTCTCGCGCGGATCGCGCGGGTGGTCGAGGACGTGCCGGTCGAGTCCCGCCCGAGCGTGTTCTACGAACTGGGGCACGAGCCGTTGTACACGGCCGGCCCGGGCAGCTTCGTCCACGAGGCGATAGCGTTGGCAGGGGGCGTCAACGCAGCCGCAGACGTGCCGTCGGCGTGGAGCTCCTTCAGCGTGGAGAGCTTGCTCAGTCGTGACCCGGACATCATCCTCGTCACCGTCGAGGAGAGTCTCGACGCGATCCGCGAGGGCCGTCGCGCCGGATGGCGCGCCCTCAGGGCCGTGAAGACCGGGCGTGTGTACCTCATCGACGGCGACGCCATGAACCGGCCGGGACCACGTCTGGCGGATGCGGTGGACTCGCTGGCGCGCCTGCTGTACCCCGACCTGTTCCCCGAGGAAGAGGACCACCACGCGGGCGCCGACGCGCGTGAGTGAGATGGCGGGCTCCGCAGGATCAGGATCGGCGGCCATTCGCCCGGACGTGGCGCTGGCCGCCTCGTGTGCGGGCCTGTGCGTCGTCGGCGTGGCGTCGCTGTACCTCGGCGCCGCCGACATCCCGCCGGGGGATGTCTTCCGGGTCCTGCTTAGTCGTCTGCCCGGCCTTCGCCCGTTGACGTCTCCCGACGCGGTGTTCGACGCATCCGCCGCGATCCTCTTCGACGTGCGGCTGCCGCGCGTGCTGCTGGCGGGGCTCGTTGGCGCGGCTCTGGCCGCGTCGGGCGTCGTCACGCAGGCGGTGTTCCGCAACCCCATGGCGGACCCGTTCATCCTCGGCGTCGCGTCGGGCGCGGCGTTGGGCGCGACGTCGGCGTTTCTGATACGCGCGCATTGGCAGTGGCTGGGCATCGGCGCTGTGCCGACGATGGCGTTCGCCGGGGCGGCGGGGGCGATGGCGCTACTCGGCCTTCTCGCGCGTGGGCCTCGCTCCGGTCCCGCGGTGCTGTTGCTCACGGGGATCGCGCTCAGTTCTCTGCTGACGTCGCTTACGTCGCTCGTCATCGTCTTCCGAGAACGCGACGTGGGCCGCGTGCTGTTCTGGCTGATGGGGAGCTTCTCGCACGCCGACTGGCGTCGCGTCGCGGTTGTCACCATCGCGTCGGTCGTCCCGATGGCGGTCGTGCTGTGGCACGCGCGGGAGCTGAATGCGATCGTCTTCGGCGACGAACAGGCTCAACATCTGGGCGTGGATGTCCGCCGCGTGCGCCGCCGGTTGCTTGTGGCGGTTTCGCTGCTGACGGCGGCTGCCGTGTCCGCGTGCGGCATCGTAGGATTCGTGGGACTCATGGCGCCGCATATCGTGCGGTTGGTGGTAGGCCCCGATCATCGTGGGCTGACGCCCGTGGCGACGGTCGCGGGCGCGACGCTCGTCATGGGGGTCGACACGCTGGCGCGCACCGTCTTGGCTCCGGTGGAGCTGCCGGTCGGCGCGGTGCTGGCTCTTCTCGGCGGGCCGTTCCTGATTGTGTTGCTTCGGTCTCGGCGGGCGTGGAATCTGTAGCACGCGTCGCGCGTGGCGCGCACTCAACCTGGCGTGGTCTGCCTCTTCTCGGCCTGTCGGACATCGTCGCGGTCCGACGCCGCGTTACGGGGGCCCGCACCCATGGCCCGGTGCGCATCGCGGGTCTGTCTTCGCGTCCGCCTACGATTCCTCGGCTTCGCTCCCCCGTCCGCCGCGCTTCGCCTCGCGGTGGAGTCGTCGCGTATCGGCGACGAGGAGCACCAGGAACACGAAGACCACCAACCCCGCGGCAGCGAAGGCTACGCCATCGTACATGTGCTTTCGACCCTCCAGTCCGCCGCGCCCATCCTCCGGGCGCCGGGCTGTGGGGAGTCGATTGCACGCGCCGTGCCAACTGCGATCGCGCGCGGCCGTCCGGTCTTTATCGCCTTGAACAGCGCATGTACGCGGCCGGACGTGCCGGCGCATACGCGTCTCGCACGGCGTTGCGATGTGCGACGCCGTCGCCATTAGCTGCGCGTCGCGATCGCAGAGCGTTGGGAATCGCGAGGCAGCCGGACGTGGGAAGCCCGCGCCCTGTGCGCTACTTCCGCATCACGATGCGCCTGCGCGAATGCGCGTCGCCCGTTCGCAGCTCGAGGACGTATACGCCGCTCCCTGCGGGCTCGCCGAGGTCGTTCCGGCCGTCCCAGCGCGCCGCGTCGGAGCGGGAGGCGTAGTACCCGCGCCGGCGCGCGCCGAGGGTGATCGACCGCACGAGAGCGCCGGCCAGATCGTAGATTCGCAACTCAACGTCGGTCGCCGCGTGTAGCTCGAAGGGCAGCCACGTCTCCGGGTTGAACGGGTTGGGGAAGTTCGGCAGCAGGCGGCTCTGGCCAGGTACTCCGCTGACAGGCGTCAGGGCGAAGGCGTCGCGCGTCGCGTCCTCCGTGACGACATGGCGCGTCGCGGCCCCCAACGCGTATCCACCAACGCGCGGCTGCACAAGGATGACGTCCCCAACCGAGACGACGGGCCGCTTGCTCAGGTCTATGAAGGCGGCCAGGAACGTCCCGTCGTCGGCGAGGCGAGCGTCCAGCGTGGCTCCCGTGCGAGTGTTTCTCACCTGCATGACTACGCTTGCAGGCGTGTGCGTCGTTGTCTGCATTCTGCCCGTTAGCACGAATGCCCATGGATCGTCCGCGGTTGCGCCGACGGCCGCGGGAGCGGATCGCACGACATCGCCGGGCGGATCGCCGGTCAGCGTGAGTGTCGTGGCACGCGGCATGTTGACGAGGTAGGCGTGTCCGGGGTCAAGCGTGAAGTCTTCGCCGGCGAACGGCTCGCCGTCGCGGCCCACCAGACCGGCGAAGGCGCCCTCCTCCAACCGCAGACAGACCGTCGCTCCGGCCTGGATCATATGTGATGCGCGCAAGCCGGCCGCCGACGCGATGGGTATCGACGCGGCCCCGTAGGCCAGCGTGTCGGCTATGAGCGTCGGGCCGACCAGAGTGATGCCCTGAGGCAGGGAATACGTGTGCTGCCGGCGCCTTCGAGGGGTCAGGAAGGGCGACCACGTGGGCCTGCGGTCCCAACTGTGGAGGGGCGTCAACCGCCGCACGTCGGAGCCGTCAAGACGCATCGTGTAAATGCCCGTCGCCCCATCCCGGCGGGACGCGAACGCGATTCGGCTCCCGTCCGGCGCCCACGTGGCCAACATATCGTCGGCGGCGTGGTTCGTCAGGTTCCGCTCGCCTGTGCCGTCCGCGCGGATCAGATGGATGTCCGTCACGCCGTCGCGCACGCCCGTGAAGGCGATCCACTCTCCCACCGGGGACCAGGATGGATCTCGGTCCGACCCCGGGGAGTGCGTGATGCGCACCGGCGCGGAGCCGTCACGATTGGCGACGTATATCTCGAAGTTGTACCGCTCGCCCGGCGGCTCGGCCATGTACGCGACTCGGGCGCCGTCGGGCGAAAACGACACGCGCGTGCCCAAGCCATCGTCCCTCTCGACGAGTCCTTTGCCGTCCGAGTCGGTGTGGTAGACCGTGAACACGCCGTCCACGTGAGAGCCGAACCGTATCGGCGTCACGCCGGTCGGCGCCCAGGCGGGTCGCGTGTCACGCGTGCCCATGGCGTGCAGTGGACGTGGCTCCGATCCATCGCGCCGGGCGACCGACGCCGTGTAGTTGTGATCCAGGTAGGCGATGTGCGCCCCGTCCGGCGACCAGGCGATGCCGTCCCCGGCGTACGCATACGAGAGCACGCGACGACGATCGGTCCCATCGGGCCGCATTGTCCACAGGTCGTCGTCGTTATTGAACGCGATGCGAGTGTTCCCCAGTGGCCCGAGGACGAAGAACTCAACGGAGTTGGATGCCCCGGGCACGGGCCGGCGTTCATCATCGATGAGGGACACATAGAGCGTGTGGCGCGATCCATCGGTCATGCCGGTGGCTGTCGCGGAGTTCCCCGCCACGATGACCGCCGCAGACGTCACCTCCTCGCCATCGAGGAACGGCGCGTCGAGTCTCCATGCCCACCCCTCTGCGTGATCGGTCACGTCCACGCGCATCGTCACGGATCGCGTGCCGTTCGGGAACGCCTGTAGTGGGCGTGGCTCCACCACCGTGATTCCCGACGCCGACGGCTGGGAGACAAGGAAAGGCGACCAGTCTATCTCGGTCATGCCCCACACTACCGCGGCCGGCTCGATGCCGTCCTCCTCGTCCGCGCGCAGGACCCGTGTGCGTGCGATCACCCACGCGCCGTCTGGAGACCACGCGGGTGACCTGGTTGCGGACCAGGCAGGGAAGGACGGCCCGGCCGCGCCGTCCGGCCGCATCAGACGCAGGTTCACGTCCCTATTGGGGTCTCGATGTAGGTAGGCGATGTACGTCCCGTCTGGGGACCACGATGGCGCGAAGTTGGTCCTGTAGGAGCCGTTGGGGGCCACTATGACGGCTTTTCCCGTATTGCTGCCTGCGACACCAACACCCGTGCCGCGCGCGAAGGCCACCTGAGAGCCGTCCGGCGACCACGATGGCACGGACGCGTCTTCCACGAGCAACGCCAACTGGCGGTCGTCGACGGAGATCGTGTAAACCCCCATGCCGGGGCTGTCCGTGTGTGTGTCTGCGAAGGCGATGCGGGAGCCGTCGGGCGACCAATCGGGGTGACCGCCGTCGTCCAGTGGATGCGCGCGAAGAGTCGTCAAGGGAGTTGCGCCCGTGCCGTCCGCGTTCATTACCATCAGGCGCTGCGAAGCGTCGTAGTCGGATACGTACGCGATGCGGCGGCCGTCGGGCGACCAGTCGGGGCTGCTGTCGCTGCCTGAATGGTGCGTCAGTCGCGCGACGTTCGACCCGTCGGGGTCGGAGACGAATATCTCCCTGTCACCATCGACCTCGCGGACGTACGCCAGCTTCGTATGCGCGAGGTCTCCCTCGGGCGCCGGCCCACGCACATAGACGACGGCCCTATCACTCACGGCCGGAAGCAGGGGTTCGCCCTCACCGTCTCGAATCTCGACGGCGAGGCGGTAGGCGCGTCCTGGGGCCAGGCCGGGAACCACCGTCGTCGGTCGCGCAACCGGGACGGAGTCCTGACCGACCACCTCACCACCGGGCGCGGTGGACAGCGACCATCGCCACGTGGAGTCCGGCGGAGCCGACCCCAGGGCTACCCTCACGCCTATGGATCCATCGCCCGCGGCAACTACGGCGCCGTCCTCGGGCGCGACGATGTGCAACTGCGGGAACGGCTCGATAAACGGCGACCACGCGACGCCCGACGCCCGGCTCAATCCACCGGCGACGAATTCCCCGTTTGCTCCTGCGGCGTCCATCACAACCGCCGCTTCGTCGCGCGTGGATGCGATCATGGTTCCATCGGGCGACCAGACCGGCCATTCGCCAAATCCCAGATACTGCGCGCCACGACCATCCGCGTTGACGATGTGGATGTTTCCGCCGGCGGAGTAGAGCAGCTTCCTCCCGTCGGGCGACCAGTCCAGCCGGCTGGTGACATGGGCCTGGAGGATGGTCACAACGTCCTCGGTCGCCAAGTCCATTATGTTGAGCCATCCCGTCCATCCTCCCGTGGACGACATGAACGCGATGCGCCGCCCATCAGGCGACCAGCTCGGCGCTCTTTCCTCCAGTGGGGTCTGTATCAGCCGCCTCAACCCGCTCCCATCTCGATTCGCGATGTAGAGATCATCGCTGGCGTCCTCCGGGCCGTGCTGCGTGAAGGCGACCTGCGACCCATCCGGCGACACGGCCGCGTCGGATGCGGAACCGTCATCGGTGCTCACCTGCGTGGGCGCGGAGCCGTCCGCGCCCACGGCGAATACCGCCCAGGGATGTGATGTCGAGTAAGCCAGCGTGCTGCCGTCCCGCGACCATGTGGGTCGGGACTTCGAAGCGCCATCCTCCGTGAGACGAACCGGGTCACCACCAACGGACGGGACCGTGTACAGCTCCCCATCCGCGCCGACGAACGCGAGCTTTGTGTTCGCCAGCGAACCCGTCGGCACGGCGAGTGGAATGCCCACCGTGAACGACACAGCCGCCGCTACGAGCGGGTCAAGCAGACGGCCCTGGGCATCGGCAAGCGCGATGTGCAGCGTGTACCTCTCCCCATTGGCGAGTGGGGACACGAGGGTCGACAGCCCTTCCGACACAAACTCTCCGCCTGCGGAGCCGGCCTGCCCCGGCGTCCCGTCGAGGCTCCACGCCCACCCTCCAAGGTGATTGGCGATGTCGATCTCGGCTTCTATGGCGGACGTCTCGGGGACGACCTCCAGCCCAGGGGGCGGGTATCGCACTGCCAGCCTCGGTAATGCGGGTGGGTGGTCGACATTTGCCCGCGACCACGCCGGGCCGGACACCCAGGGCATGCCTTCCATGACCGTGCGGTCGTCGGCGCCATCGCGCGATATGATGTGCAGCCCGGAGGGAAGTTCGCCCCTTGGTCGGAACACATAGGCGATCTCCGTGCCGTCGGGAGACCAGGACGGCTCGGACTCGGTGACGTCAGGAGTCTCCGTAACGGCCAGCGTCGCCCCGCCGTCCACGGACGCCGTGTATATGTCTCCGTCCATGCTGAAGGCAATCGCCCGCCCGTCGGGGGACCACTCAGCATCGTCCACGTCGGAATCCGTCGTCACTAACTGAGCTTCCCTGCCGGTGGACAGGTCGAGCACGTACAGACCGCGGCCCGTCCCGAAAGCGAGCCTGGAGCTGTCAGGCGACCACGTCACCTCCTGGGCGCGGCGCGACTGCAGGACGTTACCTTCATCGTCCACCGTAGGGAGCGATGCCACCGTGCCGTCGCGGACATCCATGAGGTGTATCCTGTTGCCGACAAGCGCGACTGTTCCGCCGTCGGGGGACCATTCCAGCCCCTGTGGGTGCGGGATCTCATCGGACAGCCGACGCCGACCATGGGCGTCGGCGCCGACGACGTAGACCGCGCCAAACCTGTCCTCGACGCCGTACGACACGCAGGCGACCTCGGTCCCGTCCGGCGTCCAAATCGGCTCATTGTCCGTCCCGATTGAGAGCGTCAGGCGGGCGAGTCCCGTGCCGTCCGCGTCGATCGTGTAAATGTCACCGTTCGAGTCGTCGCCCCTCGACACGAACGCGATGCGCGCGGACGCCGCCGGCACGAGTGCGAGGACGAGCGCCAACGCCAGGAGGCGCGCGCCGCGCGACGGGATGTGACGCATGCAAGCCCGATCCGTGTGACCATGCGTGCGAACAGAATGCGCAGACAGGCTAACACATCGAGTAGCCGCCCGCGAACGCGTTTCGCCTGCCAAACGCGAGGACGCCTGGGCGCTACCATGAACGCATCTCACACCGCACACCGGGGGCCCACATGGCGACCATCCCACTCATCGAGGACGCGGACGCGACCG
>NYZG01000207.1 GCA_002687025.1 Candidatus Poribacteria bacterium | reverse complement strand
GGCCCACCATCGTTGCGGATGCTGCGTGGAACCACACGCGCATCACTGCCACTGCTCGAGCCAGTCGGCCAGAGGAGTCACGTGTTCGTCGTCGCTGCGGATCACCCACTTGAAGTCGGGGTCCGGCCAGTAGATGGCTCCAGGGTGGTCGCCATCGCGGAGATACCGGATGTCGATGGCCCACCGGATGGTCTCGCTGCCCGTGTGCGCCGTCGATCTGTGAAGCGTCAGGTTGTGGAACAGTAGCGCGTCGCCGACGTCCATAGGGCACGTGACGACCTCGGCGCCATCCGAGAGGACGGGATCGACCTCGAGGAAGCGCCCCTCACGCTCCTCGGTGCGGTGATCGACGATCCCCATCCGGTGTGACCCGGGCACGACCTGTATGCACCCGTTCGACGCGTCGACGGGGACCAGCGGAATCCACGCCGTGGGGATGAGCGAGTCGGCGCTCTCCTGGCCGAAGTAGCCGCTGTCCTGATGCCACGGCACGACCGTGAGTTGCTGCCCAGGGAGCTTCGGCCGCGCGTTGAACACCGGATGGCCGATGACATCGGAGGCGCATATCTGGCCGATGGCCCTCGCGAGCCGTTCGGCGTGGTGGAGGTCGTAAACCGCGGGAGCGGCGATTTCATTCCGCCACGAACGCCCGTAGCGATTCGCGTGGCGTCCCGCGACCACGGCAAGTCGGGTCTCGAACGGCAGCGCGCTACGCTTGTCCTCGACCACGCCGGCGTCCGCGAGGCCGTCGATGATCGTGTCGACTACGCCGGCGCACAGGTCACGCAGCCGCTGTATGACGTCGGCCGGCACGGCGTCGCGGAGCAGGAGCCAACCCTCGTCGCCCCACTTCTGTAGGTCTGTTTGCGTGAGCGGGTCGGGCGACGTGCGCATCAGCAGCCTCCGCGCGGGGGTGAAACCAGCCACGAACCGGCGATCGCGGCCGCCGCATATGCGCGACCACACAGGGCCGCCCTCGTGGCGACCGGCCCTTCGAGCGTCACTCTCCGGCCGCGTCGATCCACCTGGCTCGCAGCCGGTCTAGCGTGCCATCGGCCCGGAGCTCTGCGAGCGCGGCGTTGATCTTCGCGGCGAGCTCGTGCGCATCCCTGCGCATCGCGATGCCGTACTGCTCCTCGGTGAGTGTCTCGCCTACCAGTCGGAAGCCGCCGCGCGCGGCCGCGATCGAGCGTGACGTCGGCTCGTCGTTGATGACGGCGTCGACCGTGCCGTTGCCGAGGGCCATGAACGCCAAGTCGATGGTGTCGTATTCGGTGAGCTCGGCGCCCGGGGCCTCCTTGGCCTTCATTGAACCGGTTGTGCCCCGTTGCACGCCGATCTTTCGACCGGGAAGGTCCGCGAACGACGCGATGTCGTCGGTTTCGTCGCGGATCGCGACCACCTGGCCGGCGTCGTAGTAGGGGTCGCTAAAGAGGAACGTCTCGGCGCGCTCCTCGGTGATCGTCATCGCGGAGATCATCGCCTGATAGGCGCCGGTCTCCAGTCCCGCGAGCGCGCCTACGAACGGCTGGTTCACGAACTCCACGGCGAACCCCGCGCGCTCCCCGATGGCGCGGAAGAGGTCGATGTCGTACCCAACGATGACGCGTCCATCGCCGAGGTATTCGAAGGGCTGGTACGTCGCGTCGGTCGCCACGACGACGACGCGATCCGAGGACGCCTCGGGCGTTCCGCACGCCACGATCAGGCACAGCAGGACGGAGCACGTGACTCTCAGCGGGCGCATGTGCCGGTACCTCGATGGGATGGCGCGCGGGGCGCATTGAGTATCGGTGTGGCGGAGAAGCGGCGTCAACCCGACGGGCGGCGCGGTGATGGCTGCGACCGCCGATGGCGCACAGTCGGGTGTCGCGGCCCGCATCGTCAGCCGCCGGCGGCCTCATTGTGCTCTAGGTCCATCTCGCGCGTCACTTGGCAGCGGAACAGGCGGAACTTGCCGTCACTCGTCCACGGGATCGCGGCGATGTCGTCGGCTTCGAACGCGACTTCGAGCACGCGGTAGCCTTCCTGCCACTCGTTGAGCGCCCAGACCATCGTTGCGACGTTTATTCCGGCCGCGCACGCCTCGAATTCGTCGGTATTCGCCTCGGGGATGCGGACCATGCGCCCGGTCGCGAGCGCCTCCAGGTAGTCGATTCCGCCGGCGAACGTTCCCTCGCCGGATGGCGTCACGAGCTTGTAGGCGACCTGCGGGCCGATCTCCAGCCGTCGTGAATAGAGCGGCTGGATGCGGTACGGGTTGACGCCCACACATGCTCTGAGCCTCGCGTCCGTGAAGACTGCGTCCATGACTTCGACGCGGGTGAAGTCAGCGCCGCGCAGGTCCGCGCCACGAAGGTCGGCCGCGGTGGCATCGGCGTGGGGAGCGGCGCATTCGCGCAGGTCCGCGCCTCGCAGGAGCGCTCCGGCAAGCGTCGCGCCCTCGAGGTCGGCTTCCCGCAATCTGGCTCCGCGCAGGTCGGCGTCGGACAGATTGGCGCCGCGCAGATCGGCGTGCGAGAGCTGCGCCGCGCGCATGTCCGCGCCAACCATGTCCGCCCCCGCGAGACGCGCCTCGCGCAAGTCGAGACCGCGGAGTTTCGCGCCTAGCAGGTCTGGTCGTTCCTCGGTGCGGGCGTCTCGCCATTCGTTCCACGCGGCGGGGCCCCGCTGTATCACATCCATATGTTCGCTCAGGGCCACGGGCGTGCCTCCTCGCATGGGTGAGCGGACGTATCTCCACCGCGTGTAGGGTAGGTTTGCGCGGCAGGCTGGGCAAATGCAGGAACGCGCAAGCGGCGTCGCGCGGCGTCAGGAGGCAGGCGGGTCCAGGAAGCCACCGTGCCAACCGGCGAGGAAGCCGCCGTCTACCGTTATGTTCTGGCCCGTGACGTAACGGGCGGCATCGGAAGCGAGGAACACGGCTACGTCGGCGAGGTCCTCGCCGTCGCCGGTGCGTCCCATCGGCATGCGCTCCAACGTCGCGTCGAGCCATCCAGGCTTCTGGAAGAGCGCACGGTTCAGGTCGGTTTCGAACCAGCCGGGCGAGATGACGTTCGCCGTGATGTTGTGCGGGCCCCACTCGACGGCGAGGCTCTTCGCGAGCGCCAGGACGCCCATCTTCGTGGCGCCGTAGGGCCCGATGGTCGCGACGCCCGCCGAGCTCGTGAGCGACCCGATGTTTATGATCCGTCCGCTACGGCGAGGGATCATCAGCCGTCCGGCCTCCTGGCAGCACAGGAACGTGCCTTTCAGGTTGGAATCGATGATGGCGTCCCACATCTCCTCGGTGTATTCCACCGTGGGGACGCGGACGTTCATCCCGGCCGCGTTCAGGAGTATGTCAAGCTGGCCGTCAAACGTGTCGGCGGCAACGCGGAATAGCGCGGCAACGCTGCTGCTGTCGGACACATCGGTGGGAACTGGCACGACGCGGCGGCCGTGGCGCGACAGCTCTTCAGCCGCTGATTGGAGCGTGTCGGCCGTACGAGACGCGATCACGAGATCGGCCCCGGCGCGGGCCAGCCCGTTCGCCATCGCCTTGCCCAGCCCGCGACTCCCACCCGTGACCACGGCGGTCTTGCCGGTCAGGTCGAAGCTGGCGAGGCCGCTGTGGCTCATTCGCTGGGGCCGTCCACCTTGGCGCCGGCCGGTATGGAGGCTCGGCTGAGCACGAATGTCTTGCGCACAAAGGACCTGACGCGGGTTTCGCTGAACGCCGCGAGGTCGAACTCCTCGTACTCGTACTTCGCCACGCCGACGCCCGGGGCCACCCAGTAGCGCGCGGTGGGTTCGCCCCGATCAGGAATGCCGTTGCCGTCCTCGTCGTCGATGGAGGGCACGATGCTCTCGCCGGTCTCGGAGTCTTTCGCCAGGCCGATGACCCACTCCGCCACGACGAGCGCCGGGCCTGTGTAATGCGGAGTCGACACATCTTCCTCCCGCACGACGCGGCGCTGCACGCGGACAGCGGGCTGAGGCTTCTTGCCGGTCAGCTCGGGAGTCTCGAACACGGTCCACGTCGCCCCTACGCGCATGGGGAATTCCCACAGCCTGCGTGGCGGCATGTGCTTCTGGAACTGGTTCCCGCCCGCCCCCTCGGAGGCGCTCTCCAGGATGTAGCCGAGCGTCGCGACGTTCACCTCGTCGTAGCGATTGCGGGTCAGCCTGTCTCCCGGGTCGTCGCCGTCGTCGCCGTCCAGATCCGGGTCGTCGTTGATGCCCAGGTCGTCCAGGTTGGTCCCGAGCGATTTGCGCACGAACGCCGCGCCGACCGGGAAGGTCCGCGTGGCGGCGGCTTTGTAGACCACCGGCCCTGCGTAGGCGACCTCAGCTTCGCTCCCGTCTTCGGCCTTGCGCAACAGGAACTGCGCCGTCGTGAAGGCGCCGGGCGTCTGCGTCAGAGCCCCTTCCCGCCGATGCAAGCCGTTAGCGGCAAAGAAGTCGCTGGCCGGCGGGGCCTCGCCCGCTAGGGGGTTGCCAGCTGCGTCGAGGGCGGCGTATTCGGTCTTGTAGTGCACGTAGCTGCTGATGGTGCGCGTGCCCTGAACCGACAGACGGTATTGCTGCGATGCGTCGGCCTCGTTCTCGTAGACCCACACTGCGCCGTTGACGATTGGGAACTCCGTCATGAGCATGCCGTCGGGCACAACCACCAGCGGCAGCTCGCCGTCCGCCCCACACGAGAGCATCGTGGCCAGCGCGACCCCGATAAGCGCGGGTTTGAGACGAGTCCTCATTTCAGCACCAGCCTTCCCGTCTCGCGGAATCCCTTGCCGTCCTCGGCAACGTAGACGTACACCCCTGCGGTGACCTTCTCACCGTATGTGTTCGTGCAGTCCCACTTCGCGTCGACCTGGACCGTGTCGATGTAGCGGCCGTTGACGTCGTAAACCTTGATGTCCATGCCGGGCGGGTAGAACTGCAGCGGCCCGTCTCCAATGCGATGCACGCGGTTCGGCCTGATGATCATATGCGGCTTGACAGCGGAGGGCGCGTACCGGAACGCGCCACCAGAGAGAATCCAGCCGCCCTCGACGCCTTCGGGCGTCTGCCCGGTCACGCTGTAGCGATACGTCCCGGCGGTCGGGAATGCCGGATGGTCGTAGCGCGTCGTCCACTCCCGCGCCCCGGCCTTCTGTAGCGCCAACTGCACCTGCCCGCCGTTGGGCATGGCGAGGGCCATGTTGGGCGGCCCCTGCAGTTCGCGGGTGGCGCGCACGCCGATCTCCCAGCGGCCGACGCTCGGCTCGTGGGTGGCGACCATGAACGCAGGCGCGGCCGCAGGCACCGGAGTCACGCCTTCGGGGGCCCGCGCGGGTGTTCCCATCAGTCCAGTCGCGCTCACGGGGACGACGGCGTAGAAGTACTCGACCTGCGTGGGATCGAAGGCCGACGATCCGGTGAGGACGTCGTCGAAAGTGGTCGTGTCGAGGAACTGTGTGTCCGTCGCGCTGAGCCGCGCCACGATCTGCACGGGCGCGTCGGGGATGTTGTTGCCGTCGCGGTCGCCCGCGTGCAGGGCATCGGCGTCTTCGAGGAAGTTGGTGCGATCGGTGTCTCCGTTCACGGGCGAGAAGCGCTTGCGGATGACGTACACCTCGCGGGTGTCCGTCAGGTCCACGAGATCCCATGTCAGTTGCACGCCGCCGGTCTCGAGCGCCGACGCCTGCAGGTTTTCGAGGACGCCGCGCGGCTTGGCTCCGGCGGAGTAGGAGATGTAGTTGCCCGGTTCATCGGCGTCGGGTCGGATGTTGATGACGATCATCGTGATCCGCTTGATGTCGCTGCCGAATCCCTCGAAGTCCTTCTGGCCTTCCTGCGACAGGGAGAACGTGAATATCTCGTCGAGGACGACCTCGCCGTTGGTCTTCTCGATGATCAGCGGCGCGGCCCAGCCGCGGAGGCCCACGATTTCCAGCCACTGACGGTAGAAGCTCGCGCTGGGCTCGCCGTTCTCGAAGTCCAACAGTCCGCCCGCATCGATCAATTCCTGGACCGTGGCACCCTTGATCTTGATCGAGAACGCGCCTGGGATCCCGCCGGGCGGCGGCTCGAACACGACGTATCGCGAGCTCATCGCTGCCGGGATGACCCGCTCATCATAAACGAGCTGCGTCGGGTAGACGCTGTTGCGGTCCTGCGGATGGATGCCGATCGGTGGATATCTCGCGGCGTTACGGTAGCCATCGAACATTTCGGCACGCTCGCCGGTGAAGTAGTTCCACACGGTGAACGTCTTGAACGTCTCCGCCCAGTTCGTGTTCTTGGTGGCCAGGAGATCCCAGAAGTTGCCGAACTCGCGACTACCTCCCTCGGTGTACTCCTCGTACAGCTCGCGGATGAAGTCCACGCCGAAGCGCTCGGTGAGGTAGTTCATCAGCAGGACGTTGCCGTACGCGTGTCCGCCGCCGGCCGTTAGCGCCTTGTCCGGGTGCTGGAACCACTGCCGGAGCTGCTGGTAGACCTGGTCGACGCCGTCCGTCTCCGACGGATAGTCCAGGTCGTCGTACTGATCCCCGTCGTCGATGACCCCGCCGTCGTACATGCGCGTTTCCATCCACGTCGCCGACGCCTCGGCGATCCATGCCGGAAGCCGCGCATTGTACGCCTGCTGGCAGGCGTGCAGGAATTCGTGCGCGGCGGTGGTCTCGAGGTAGCGCTTGCCCTCTTCCTTGCCGAACGCCGCGTACATCGCGGTGCTCATACCGAACCAGGGCGCGCCCGTAACTGCAGTAGGCAGCACACGGT
>NYZG01000206.1 GCA_002687025.1 Candidatus Poribacteria bacterium | reverse complement strand
TGCCCGCGGCGAACATTTCCTCGCCCCGGATCACCCACGACTCCGTACCCACGGCTACCGCGTGGTATGGAGTCGCCATCGCGACGAACGCCGCGGCGAGCCATGCATACGCATTGTTCCGCAAGGGCCTCACAGCCTACTCCTTACAGCGGTTAGGGCGCGTCACGGTCGATGAAGAACGATAGCAGCGTGCCGCCGCTCACGACATACGGGCGGTCGAATGGCGGCTCGACCGTGGCCTCGGCGATCACCGATCCCCTCGTCAGGGCGCTTTCGCCGCTCTGTGCGGGTGCGTTCATCACGTTGAGCATGGATAGGGGCAGCGACGGCAACTCCTCCCCCGCCACCGCGACACCCATCTTCGATGAGATAAGGCTGATAACGACGCGATCCGACCTGCCGGCGTGGGAGAGGACCTCCAGCATCTGCCTCGCGTTCGACGGCTGGTACTTCTTCGCGGCGCGCGACCGTTCCCAGCTGAAGTACGAGTTCTCGTCGCCCACGAACGCCATCGTGAAGCCCTCCGGCGCGTCGGTCGGCACTTCGACTTCGTACGCCTTGACGACGGGCTCGTCGAGGTAGGGCCGGAAGGTGACCGTGACAGTCGCAGTGTCCCCTGGCCGCACGCGTTGCTTGGCGATGCGGGCGTTCTCTATCACGGCCGCCTGCCGCGCGTCGCCGAACTCGACGTCAAGGTCGACGCGCTCGACGGGGATCTCGTCGTACCAGTTGTTCAGGATGCTGCTCACCGAGGAGAGCGCCGAGGACGCGGCGAACCCGGGCGCAAATGTGCCGCTCATCACGTTGGCGGTCACCATCGGGGCGTGGTCGTAGCTGGGATCGAAAGTCACGGTCGCCTTCGTGCGGACGGTGTAGTCGCCGCCAGCTTTCTCGGCGCTGTCGAGGGTGGACCACACCACGGAGCGAACAAGGCCGCCCGTGTACGCCGGGTGACGCATCACCTCGTATCTGTACGCCTGCGGCTCCCCGCCAGTCGACGTGACATTGACGCTGACAGGTAGGTACGGCGGATGGTCATCGCTGATGATCCCGGCGATCGCGGCATCGCGATCCTGCGTCATCGTGCCGACGACGCGCGTGGGCGAACCGTGCTTGAAGGACATCGCCCGGCTGGCCACGATGAAGTGCACGAACCCGGCCGAAAGTGGCAGGTAACTGTCACCCTCGCTCAGGAACGGATGTCCCCACGCCAGTACGCGGTCGCCGTCGCGGTACGTCAGGGTGCCGAAGCTGTACGCGCTCATGTCCCCGCGTATGAACTCGATGCCGATCGTCGACCCCGGTGTCACAGGCGCGTCGACGTCCACGCGGCCGCCGCCTCCGACCGACGCGAACGGGGCCATGCCCGCATCCGCGAATAGAGACGACAGCGCGTCCGCGGCGCCGCGTGCGACACCACGGAGGGCCACCGGAATCCGCAGCGGCTCGAGGCGCATCCCTCGCATCGGGTCGAGCGAGGGGCTGTTTCTCACCACAGCATCAGGAACGCGCGCGGCGGCGCGCTCGTCGATGCGAGGGGCGCCCGTCCATTGGGGGCCGTCCGTGAAGGCGCCGAAGCCCATGAGAGGCGGGGCGGGCCGACGGCTGCGCGGCGTCGGCGTCATCCCTCGGTCCCACACGGCGAGCATGTGCTCGATAGGCGTGATGCCGATAAGCGGCTCCCGCGCGCCGGAGTAGCCATATGCGAACGCGCCGATGAGCCGGCCATCGACGTATGCCGGGCTCCCGCTCATGCCGGCGACGGATCCGGTGTGCTCTAGAACGGGGCCCTCGCCCTTGGCCCAGATGAGGTCGCCCTTGGCCTGGAAGCCCTTCTCGACGCTGAGGACTTCTATCGGGAAGCGGTCGATCTGGGATTCCTCGACGATCGTGAGGATGTGCCCCTTCATGCCCCGTCGTAGTTCGTCGGTCGGCATGAACTCCGCGGGGTCCCACGTCGCCGCGCGCGCGACAGGGCCGGTACCCAGGGCGGCCACGAGAACCGTGGCGAACACGCGAGCGGAGCCGATGAACATATGCCGAGCCATGCCTCCGTTTGCCGGGCCGCCTACGGTCCACACGTCGGCGCCATTCTAGCACGGCGTCGGAAACTCGGGCAACGCAGAATCAGGCGGTCGGACGGCCTCAACGGCTTGGGCGGCTACGGCGGACTGAGCGCCATGTATCCGCGGAAGTGTCAGCCGCGGCCCGGCTTCGTCCGGCTGAGGACGCCGAACGTGCGGAGCGCGATACGCAGGTCGAGCAGGAGGGACGGGTGGAGGAGGTAGTGGAGGTCGTACTCCACGTGGTGATGGATCGGCTCGTTGCGGTATGGGCTGATCTGCCACATTCCGGTGATGCCGGGCTTGACCCTCAGGCGGAGACGCTGCAGCGGGGAGTACGTATCCACCAGGAACGGCATCTCGGGCCGCGGCCCCACGAGGCTCATCTCGCCGCGCAGGACATTCCAAAGCTGGGGCAATTCGTCGAGGCCGAGTCGTCGCAATGTTCTGCCGACACGTGTCAACCGGTAGTCCTCTTCGCGCGTCGGTGTGACGGTGTACGCTGGCGAATCGGACGACAGGGTGCGCAGCTTGTATATGACGAAGCGCCGACCGTTCCTGCCTATGCGGACCTGGCTGAAGAACGCCGGCCCCTTGGAATCTAGTCGTATCGCCAGGATCACGAACGGGGCCAGCGGCAACGCGACGGCGAGGCCGCCGAGGGCGGCGACGACATCCAGCGCCCGCTTCGCGGCCGCCGTCAGCGAGGAGCGGAGAGATGGGTCCGGGAGGCGCGCTTCGACGTAGCGTGCCTGATCCTCATCGGGGAGGCTTTCGTACTCCTCCCACAGTCGCGCCACCTGCGCCTCGAGTTGCGCCGAAGCTACGTCCATACCTCAGTTCCAAAGCCCCAGAACGACGACCGGCGCATCGACGCTACACAAACGCGCGCGGGTGTCATGTGTTCGACCGGCCGCCAACATCATACACCATCCGCGCCCTCAACGGCTTCCACGAATTGGCGGAGGGCGCTGTCCTGCGTGAAGTTCGCCAGGGCGAATTCCCGTGCTGCGGCGCCCATCGCGCGCAGGCCAGACCGGTCATCGGCGATGTCAACCATGCCGCTCACAAAGCGATCGGTCTCTTCCCACGTGTACGTCAGCGCGGCGCCGGACTCGCGCATCAGGCGGTACAGCTCAGAGCCCTCGTTAGCGAAGCACGCCACGGCGCATCCAGACGCGAGCGTAGGGTAGAGCTTCGAGGGGATGAACGCGTCACTCACACCGTCCGCCTGCGCGATGTACGACAGATCCACACCATTCAGGAACGCTGAGTAACCCCTGCCGCGTTGCAGCGGCAACAGGCGCACGTTGGACAGGCCCGAGGCCGCGACCGACGACTCGAGCTCTGAACGGTGGGCGCCGTCGCCCGCAATCACGAACTGGACGCGCGCGTCCTTCCCCGCGAACGCCGCCGCCATGTCGATCAGCGCGTGGAGCTTCTGCTTGGCGCCGATGTTTCCCGCATACCCGATGACGAGGTGTGATGCATCGTAGCCATGCGTCGCGCGGAATGCCGCCGCGAGACTTTCGTCGGGCTCGTGCTCTTCAGGGTCGGTCCAGTAGCCTGCCAGTACGACATTGGCCTTGGGCGCTTTGGCCTGGATGTTCTCCCGCATGGCGGAAGTGAGTGTCGACACGCACCGCGCTGACCGATAGACGCGCCGTTCCAGCGCGGAGGCGAAGGACACCAGCGCCCGTGCCACGCGGCCGGACGCGTTCAACACGCCAGTGTCGACGGCCGAGTCCGGTATGATGTCCTCGACGTGGAAGACGAACTCACGGCGAAGCAGCGAGCGTAACGCCAGAGCCGTGACTGCCTGCCCGAAGAACGGCGACATCACAATCACGATGTCGGCGCGCGCCACCGTGGGCAGATGGCGCAGCAGCTTCAGTGCCTGGAACGCCACGGCCGACCCCTCACCCACGAGGCGGGTCTTAAGCGTGACTGTGTCGCTCCGGGGCAGCCAGATGCGCGATCTGTGGACGGTGATCCCGCCCACGTCCTCGGGCCGCGGACGACGGCCCCGGTATTTGGCGTGGACTTCCCACTCGGGGTAGTGCGGCCGCGGCGCGAACACGGTGACAGCGTGGCCGCGGTCGTGGAGCGCTCTGGCAATGGCCGTTGCGTGGGGCGCGATGCCCGTGATCTCGGGATGGAAGTACGACGTAAGGATGACGATGTTCATCGTCGGTCGCCGATGGGCGACGTGGGTCGGTCGCCTAGGCGGCCCGACTCGCGTCCGCGATCTCTACGATCATGTCGTCGAGTGATTTCGTGGTGGACCACGATGGGTAGTCGGCTCGGAACCGCCGCGTGTCGCTGATGTAGCATATATGGTCGCCCGTGCGGTTCTCGTCGGTGTAGTCGTATGCCACGTCGCAGCCGAGGAGTTCCGTGATACGCGCGAAGCACTCGAGGATGGACGCGCTGTTCTCGCGGCCTCCGCCCATATTGTAGACGGCCCCGCTCCGGGGAGCGTGTATGAACGCCTCGCACGCGCGCACGACATCGCCGCTGTATATCTGGTCGCGGACCTGCTTTCCCTTGTAGCCAAAGACGGTGTAAGCCCTGCCCTCGACGGCCGTCTTGACGAGATACGACAGGAACCCGTGCAACTCCACGCCGCTGTGGTTCGGCCCGGTCAAGCACCCGCCGCGGAAGCAGGCGGTCGGCATGTCGAAGTAGCGTCCATACTCCTGCACGAGAACATCGGCTGCGAGCTTGGACGCGCCGAACAGAGAGTGCAACACCTGGTCGGTCGCGCAGTGCTCGTCGATGCCGTGGTAATCGGCCTCGTCGCCGTATTCCCAGCGCGTCTCCTGCTCGACGAGAGGGAGGTCGTTCGGCGCGTCGCCGTACACCTTGTTCGTGCTGAGGAAGACGAATGGGGATTCGGGGGCGTGGCGGCGCGTCGCTTCCAATAGGTTCAGTGTGCCGCCCGCGTTCACGTCGAAGTCGTCGAATGGTCGCTGCGCCGCGAGATCGTGTGAGGGCTGGGCGGCGGCGTGGATCACCGCGTTCGGCTTCACGGCGGCGAGAAGATCGAGCACCGCCTGCCGGTCGCGGATGTCGACGGCCTGGTGCTCGTAGGTCGGGGCGTTCTGCTTCAGCCGCTGGAGGTTCCAAGTGGTGTCGCCACGAGGGCCGAAGAAGTCCGCCCGCATGTTGTTGTCGATGCCGACGACTCGCCACCCCGCGCTGCTGAAATACTCCGACGCCTCGGACCCGATGAGACCCGCCGACCCGGTGACGATGATGCACTCGCTACGCGCGGACACCGGCGTGTTCCCCTGTGGCGCGAGCTGCCCGTAGCGCGGCCCGCCTGTGTTGCGGCTCGACGGTATGGTAGCCGTTGCGATGTGGGCCTTCAAGAATCGGGCGCGGCGCGGGAACGGTGTTTCACTCGCAGGCGTGGCGGTACACCTCGAGATGCGCCTGGGCGACGGCCGCCAGCGAGTAGCGCTCGTGGACGCGCCGCCGGAAGGCCGCTGACAGGGCTGCTCGTGACGATGGAGCTAGGTCCAGCAAGTGCTCGATGCCTTTGCGCAGGCCCGGCACGTCCTGCGGGTCGACGGTGGGCGCTGGGATTCCCTCAAGCATCCGCTCCACATCGCCCACGCGCGTTGCTACGCACGGCACACCGGCCTGCATGGCCTCGAGCAACACGATCGGACACGCCTCGGTGTGGGACGCCAAGACAAAGACGTCCATGCGGCGCATCCACTGGGGGACGTCCGACCGCGCGCCCAGCATGTGCACCCGGTCGGCGCACGCCATAGCGGCGACGTCCTCCGCGAACCGCGTCGCGTAGCGTGGCTGCGTGTTGAGTGCGCCGCCGATGATGACCGCGTGCGCGTCGGGGCGATCTCGAAGGACTGGATCGACGGCTCGTATGAAGTCGGAGCAGCCCTTCGGCTCGATGATGTTCCCCACGAAACCAATGACGGGAGCGTCGGGCGGAATGCCGACTGCTGCCACGTCTGCGGGCTCCCCGTCGCCGGCATCCGGCGGGGACGGCGCGGGCAGCGTGCGTACCGGCGCGGCGCGTCCGACAAGTCCGTACCGTTCTGTGATGGCGTCGGCCGCGACGACGACGCGCACGGCGCGTAGGCGCATGAGGGGCATGACGGCCCGCACAAAGGAACGCGGGGTCAGCGTGTCGTTCAGATGCCAGACGACGCGTCGACGCGCTACGAGCGCCCCCAGCAGCGGCGCCAAGTTCGTCACTCCGTTGACGTGCACGAGGTCCACGCGACGTCTGGCCATGGCGAGCGCGAAGACGGCAACGACGAACGGGAGCGTCAGAATGAACAGCGCGACGGACACGCCGCTCTTGCGTATAGGCGGCATCGGCGCGCGCAGGAATTCGATCCCCGCGGCAGTCAGTTCCTGTGCGAACTCGTCGTGCGAATCATCTGGAAACGCGACCTGCGTCTCGATTGCCGCGTCGCGCAACGGGCCGGCGACCCACATGATACGGCGCTGCGCGCCGCCTATGTGGCTTCTGTGCGTGCAGTTGAGGACCCGCAGAGGACGGTGATCCGACGGGGCGTCCGATGCGTTCGAGGGGGTGTGAGTTGACGCCACGCGTTCGTGCCTGTGTTGGGCGTGCCTGTTGGGATGGCGGAACGCTAGCGCGTGCTGTTACAGCCGCACGACGCCTTCGGTCACGCCGCCCGGGGCGAGCACGTTCTTCGTGTCCACGACCAGGCGCGAGTGCGTCTGGATCATGTCGTAGTCGATTCCGCCGTGGGGTGTGAGCACCAGTACGCAGTCTGCGTCCCGCAGGAGGCCGGGCGATAGCGCCTCTGACTTCAGCACCGCGCCGTTCAGCCGGGCCTCGGGAATGTGCGGATCGTGGTACGCCACGCGCGCCCTGCGACCGTGAAGCCGCTTGGCCACCTCCCAAGAGGGCGACTCGCGCATGTCCTGCACATCGGGCTTGTAGGCCACGCCCACGAGCAGGATCGACGCGCCGTCCACCGGGCGCCCCAACGCGTCGGACACGCGTTGCACGACGTATTCCGGCATGTCTCGGTTGATCTGCTGCGCCAATTCCGTCAGACGGCACGGCACGCCGCGCATGCGGGCCTTCCACGCAAGGTAGTGGGGGTCTGCTGGGATGCAGTCGCCTCCTACGCCGGCTCCGGGAAAGTGTGGCATGAATCCGAACGGCTTCGTTGCCGCGGCGTCGATGACCTCCCACACGTCGATATCGAGAGCGTGGCACACCTGGGCGATCTCGTTGACCAGCGCGATGTTGACGGCGCGGAAGGTGTTCTCGAGGAGCTTCACCATTTCCGCGGTACTTGTCGAGGAGACCGGCACGACCGTCTCAACGAGAGCGCCATAGTAGGCGCAGGCCAAGTCCGTGCACCGCTCGGTCACCCCTCCGACGACCTTCGGCGTGTTGGACAGGTCATGCGTCTTGTTCGCGGGGTCCACGCGCTCAGGTGAGAACGCGACGAACACATCCTCCCCAACGACCAATCCGCGGTCGGAGAGGCGAGCGCACAGAAGTTCCTCGGTGGCGCCGGGATATGTCGTACTCTCAACGATGATGAGCTGGCCGGCGCGCGCGTGGAGCGCCACGTCGTCCATCGCGCTCAGCAGGAACTCGAGGTTGGGTTCCTTTGTCGCCTTGTGTACCGGTGTCTGCACGCATATATGGACGACATCGACATCGGCGAGTGCGACGGCATCTTCCGTGAGGGTCACGTCGTCGGACGCGGCCAGGGCCGTCATGACGGCATCGGAAACATCCTCGACGTACGAGAGGCCCCGCCGAAGCTGGCCGAGCTTCCATCGGTCCACGTCCAGGCCGACGGTGGGATGCCCTGCGGTGGCTGCGCGCACAAGCAGCGGTAAGCCGACGTATCCGAGCCCCACTACCCCTACGGAAGCCTGGCGGCCGGTGACGCGTCTGCTAAGGTCGGCGCTGTCTACCGCCATCGCTTACCTTCCACCGGCGACGAACCTATATCGCCCACAGGTGTCCCCACGTGTGTATACCCAACCGACGGAACAGTAAACAGTATACACGCTGATTGCGGCGTGTATCTCCCCAATATCCCTCGTCCGTTCGGCGTCGCCTCGCGCGCATCCCAAGCATTCGGTGACGCCGCACGATACCATCCGAGGGGCCCAAACGCAAGGACGGGTTGGTGGCGCAGGCGGCGCCGGCCGGCCCCTGCTTGAGGCGGTCTCTGGATGCCCTGCACACGCGTACATAGGACCCATGCATAGATACGCGGGCAGGATCAGCACACGTACAGCGCTCTGGGCCGTTCTGGCGATGTGGGCCGCTTGGCGTGTGCATGCCGTCCTGTCGCTCCCATCCCGTCCCGACCCGCGTGAGGCCCTGGTTCTCGAAGACATCGCACGCATCGGCCGAGGGCTGCCGCCGAGGCTCTTTCACTGGCCCGGTACGCCGTGGACGTGGCTCCTGGCGTGGGCGACTCGCTTAACCAATAGCACGCTCGAACCCGATATGCTCGTCGTATCTCGATTGCTGACGATTCCGTTCGCGATCGCTGCCCTCGTCGTCGCGTACAGCCTGGCCTCACGGTTGGTTCGTCGGCCGTGCATTCCCGCCGCTCTGCTCGCGGCTTGCCCCGGGTTCGCCTCCGGTGAGGCGAACCTGGCCCTGGTGGATGTGCCGACGCTCGCCATGGCGCTTCTGGGCCTGGACATCGCCGCGCGTGCGGCAGGCAGCGACGCGCGCCGCCGACACGTCCTTACCGGGCTCGCGGGCGCCGCGCTGGGCCTGGGCGCTGCGTTCAAGGCGCCGGCCGCCGCGGTGCTGCCGGTCGCGGCCGCGCTTGTCATCCCCTCGGCGGGCGGAATCCGGCCGCGCCTCGGCTCGCTCGCGCTTCTTGTGGTGGGCGCGGTGGGCGGGCTCGTGGCGGGCTGCCCGTATATCGTCCGCGACGCTCTCACGCCGGGGGCTGGGCCCGTGCTAGAGGGTCTCGCGTACGAGCTGCGCCACTACGGGCGCGGCCACTTCGGAGTCTTCTCGACCGCGTCTGCCCCGATTCGCGCGTACGCCGCCGCGCACGGCGCCGCCGCGGTCTGGTGCCTTGGAGGCGGGTCGCTGTTCGTGGCCGGGGGCTCGGCTGTCGTCGCGGCATGGGCGGGCAGGGCCAAGGAGGAGCGCTGGGTCTGGGTCTGGGCAGCGGCCTGCGGCGGCGCAATACTCGCACACCGGTTCAGCTTTCCACGGCATTGGCTGATGGCGTGCCCGCCGCTGTTCATCCTCGCATCGCTGGGTCTGGAGGCGCTCACGGGGAGATGGGCGATCGCCGCGCGCATATCCCTCGTGGCGGCGCTGGCCAACGGCGCTGCGATGTGCCTCGGCCTGAACGCCCTCGAATCCGGCGTGTCGACCTTCGAGACAGCGGAAACATGGCTCCGTCACACCCGCGCTGAGCATAACGTCGGCGCTGCCCGCGTCGGTGCTGACGCGCGTCTGTTGTGGCTGTATCCCCGCTCGCAATACGACGAAGATCTCGCGTCGGGCCGCGGCGAGTTGCGGGTCGTGGCCCGCCTTGAAGCCGACGCCCAGATCGCGGCCGAGTTGCGGCCCGACACATTCCGAGAAGACGACTTCTTCCCGCTGACGCGCGCGCATTACCGAGATGGGGAGGAACACCTGGCGCTGCGCGACCCGTTGCGGTACGTCGAGGTCGCGCGGTTCGCGCCACGTGAGACATCGTGGGCGCGTCACGCGGCGTTCCTCGGGTTGCGGCCGCCCTTCCCGCTCAACGCGCTCCTCCATCCCGACATCCGGGTGTACGCGCCACCCGAGACGGCAGCGGGCATCGTGCAGCCGGATTGACCCCCTGTTGGGCCGCTCCTATACTGCGCCGACCACAGGAGGCGACGTGCACACATGCTTCAGTATGGGTTCGAGCACGGGGACGACCGGATTCGCGCCGGATTCGTCGGCTGCGGCGGTCACTCCTTCCGAAACGTGTACCCCGCCCTGAGATACGCCCCCATCGACCTCGTCGCGGTGTGCGATGTGCGGCGGGAACGCGCCGAGACGTACGCCCGCGAATTCGGGGCGCGGCGCGCCTACGACGACCATCAGACGATGCTCGCCGAGGAGGAGTTGGACGCGGTCTTCGTCGTTACGAACTACGACGAGAACTGGCTGCCCCGCTTTCCCGGAATCGCCATGGACGCCATGCGGGCAGGCGCGCACGCGTGGATCGAGAAGCCGCCTGCGGGCTCCCTCGCCGAGATCGACGAGATGATCGACGTCGAGCGAGAGACGGGGAAGTTCGTGCAGGTAGGCATGAAGAAGATGTTCTTCCCGGCCATCGAGAAGCTACACGCCATCTCCGAGGACGAGAAGTTCGGGGGGTTGACGTCCCTGTCGGTACGGTACCCCCAGCAGATGCCGGAGATCGACCAGC
The DNA here is from genome assembly GCA_002687025.1 of Candidatus Poribacteria bacterium. Classification (GTDB taxonomy): domain Bacteria; phylum Poribacteria; class WGA-4E. Next base: position 74 of record NYZG01000206.1, on the reverse strand, counting down.
GCGACGACATGTTCCACATTCCGTCCAACAAGGAAGACGAGGGCATGGGCCTTTGCGCCGGGGCCTTCATGGGC
>NYZG01000205.1 GCA_002687025.1 Candidatus Poribacteria bacterium | reverse complement strand
TAGCACAAAAGGGACGAAAGGTAAGGTCTATTTGAAGGATCGTTCGATCGGCGGATGAACGGCGTGGCACGCGGCCTGGTTCTTGCCCATTCTGGGCCCAGACCTATCCCCCCACGCCCGTTACTGACCGTTTATGGTTCGTGGAATCCGAGAGATCGGACGCCCGGTTCAGGTAGGAATACCGGGCGATTCTGGCATATACGAAGGAATGCTAGGGATCGCGGATATTAATGGGGTTCAGGTGGTCGGAGGTTCGAATCCTCTCGCCCCGACCAACCCCTCCTCCCGCGCCTGTATGTGCGACACTCTAGCGCATTCCGCCCCGCGAGCAAACGCCTTCGCTCTCGCCACTGCGCGATGCTGCCAGGCCATTTCATCCGTACCAGATGTAGGTCCGCACGCGAAGCAGCGTGCCGGCCAAGCTGAACACGCCGTCGACGAGGAATTCGCCCAGTATCATGCCGAGAAACAGAGGGATGGACCGCTGGTACGCTCGCAGGCCGGCGCCCCGCACCACGGCGGCCTTCACGGCCCAGCCGACGAAGATCGAGAACCAGAACGGGTTCATCGCCCAACTGCTGGAGACGACGTAGCCGACCGGATGCAGCGCGAACCACACATACCGCATCCGCAACGCGGATAACACCCATACAACCGTCGCGCCCACCGTGAAGGCGATGCCGTACCTGGCTTCGACGCCTGTGGGAGTCACCAACCACGCGGACAGCCGCCTAAAGGTCTCGTACGCTGGCCACACGCGTGTGCCAGCGCCGTAGACGTACGCCGAATGCAGGTGCGCCCAGAATCCCGCGACGACGCCCAACACGACCGCCACTAAGGTGTACGAGACCATCCGGCGTGCCGGCGCCCCCACGCGCTCCGCGAGACGGAACCCCTCCAGAACGCACGGCATCGGATGGCTGCGGTACGCTCGGTTGAAGAACCAGAACATGGAGATGATCGTGAGCTCCGCGGGACGGAACGCCCGCGTCCCAAAGAGGAACGTCATCGTCCCTGCGGGGCCGGCGAAATGGAGGTCGTGCACCGGCGAGCCAAGCTCCGCCCGCATCCGGCCCACAGACACCGTGATGAGCGTGTAGAGCCCAAAGAACACGACGATCGACGTCACGCCCATGCCCGCACGCAGACAGAACACGGTCACCCCGCCCGCGCCGGCCAGCAGCAGCAGGACGCCCAGGCCCCCCGTGCTACCCCTCTGCGGTCGCACAAGTTCCGCGGCGGCTGCGCGTATCTGGCGTCGCGCGGCCCACAGGATGGCGATCGCGAAGCCGGCGTACGCGCCGGTGGTCTGTTGCTCGACGAACGGGAAGCCGTTCATGCGGATCCCCAGCGCCGATGCGGCGACGCGCTCCAGCTTCCACACGAAGTAGAAGAACCAACCCGAGAAAGACAGCTCCAGCGGCACGAGGTAGGACAGCCCGACGCAGAACGGCTGCACGGCCATGGGGAGCCAACCGATCGCGTTCCACGGCTTCGTGGTTATGTATCGACCGATGTCGACGGGACGGCCCAGCGTCGGCACGGCCGGGTAGAAGAAGTGCAGGCCCGTGGTAGTAGCAAGGAGCGCGCCGATGGCGAACCCCACCCACATCGGGCCACTACGGTAGAAGCGGCCCTCGACCATCTGGAGCGGCAGCTGGATGATCGGGTACGCGAGGCGTTCCTCGCGGTTCCAGCGTCGGCCGACGATCAGGCTGAGCCCGACCATCATGAGAAGGAGGCACACGGTGAATGCCGTCCACGCGAGCACCGGCCATACCCACGCAGCAAGCGCGGCCGCGCGGTATATGGAGGCATCTCCCTCGACGTATTCTGTCAGGGCGGCCGGGTCTGTCACGACGAGCCAGGATGGTATCGCGCCCAGGAAAAGATCGGCCCACAGATTCTCGGGCGTCGCGAGGGCATGCGGGCCGGCGATCATGGAGCCGATGAGCTGCAGCATGTCCAGCCCGCTGATCGCGGACGCGAGGGTGGCCATCGTGTATATCACGAGGAGCTCGCGACTCGACAGCGCAGCGCGCGGGCTCACGCGGCGCACGCCGAAGTTCACGGTGGCCAGCACGAACAGGTAGAGGATCGTGTTGAAGAACAGCGAGACGGTGGTCGGATACCCGGCGTTCCACAGCGATCCCGTCATCATCCAGAGCGCGTTCACGGGGATGAGGACGACGGCTATCAGCAGGACGCGCGAGGACATGCGGTACTTCGGGACGGCGGGAATGGGCGATGGCGGCGGCAGCGAACAGGCACCATCGCTTCTACCATGCGGCACGGGGCACGACAAGGCTAGGAGGCCGCGCGCGGCGTCTCATGCGGGCAGCGTGCCGCGGTTGGGCCACCCGCCACGCGCGCGTGGCGGGCAACCGGGCCACGCGCGTCACGACTGCACGGCGGGCGGCAGCACGGCTGGCGCCGAGGCGTCACCGTCCGAGCGGCGGCCGAGCCAGATGGTGGCTCGTCGTTCTCCTGGTACGCCCTCGCCAGGGCGAGGAGACGTGCCTCGCCGTACAGCGTCCCGATGAATTCGACGCTCGTCGGTGTTCCGTTATCGCGGCGTCCATTGGGGACACATATCGCCGGGTGCCCGGTCAGATTGGTCAGGAGGGAGTTCTTCCCGACGAACGTCGGCGCGACATACGCGTCGAGGTCGGCCATGGTCTCTGCCATCTGGCGCATGACAAGCGTCCGCAGGCGGGTCGCCTGCACGTACTCGACGGCGGGTACGAGTCGCGTGTAGCGGAAGATGTTGGGCCACGCGTGCTCTGTCTGCCGCACCATGCGGTCATCGGCGTCGGTGCGTGTCAGCTCGTCGAAGGCGGCCGCGGCCTCGACGTTCAGAATCACCGACAGGGGGGCGACATCCATCTCGGGCAGGTCCATCGGGCGTAGGTCCACGCCGAGAGAGCGCAGATGCTGGAGAGCGGTCTGGTCGGCGCGATCCCACGCTTCGTCGTCGCTGTGGCCCTGCTCGAAAGCGTCCGCGACGTACCCGACGCGCAACCCGGTCACGTCAACATCCGCGTCCCACGCGAAAGGAGCGTCGGACACCGTGTCGTCGAGGCCGTCGGGGCCGTGGATGGCGGCCAGGACGATCGCGCAATCCTCGACGGATCGACAGATAGGGCCTATCTTGTCCATGCTCCAACTGAGAGCCATGGAGCCGTGGCGACTCCCCCGCCCAAACGTCGGGCGGAGGCCGGTGACTCCGCACGTCGTTGCTGGACTGATGATCGAACCGCACGTCTCCGACCCGATGGCGAATCCGACGAGGCCCGCCGCCGTTGCCGCCGCGGAGCCCGCAGATGAGCCGCTGGAGCCGGCCTCGATGTCCCACGGGTTGCGCGTGCGCCCGCCATACCAGACGTCGCCGTAAGCCAGGGCGCCCAAGGTGAGCTTCGCCACCAGCACGGCGCCGGCTTCCCGCAGCCGCGTCACGACCGTCGCGTCGGCGTCCGTCACCTGATCGCGGAACGTCTCGGCTCCCCAGGTGGTGCGGTGGCCCCTGGTCGCCAGCAGATCCTTCGCGCCCCACGGTATGCCGTGCAGAGGGCCGCGGTAGTGGCCGGCCGCGATCTCCTCATCGGCCTGGACGGCGTCGCTCATCGCCTCGTCGTCCAGCAGCGTGACGACGCATTCGAGCGCTGGATCGTGCTGCCGAAGCCGGTCGAGATACAGCGACGTGAGCTCCTGCGATGTCACCTTGCGCGTGCGCACCAACTCGGCGAGCGACCGCACGGGGAGCCAGCCGAGGTCGTCGTCGCGGGTCGGTCGTTCCACGGTGGTGGCGTCGCTCAGACGCGTGTGAAGGGCGCCGACGGCGGCCGACGGCCCTACGCGGAATGCGACCGATGGCGGCACGGAGTTGGGAAGTTCATGGCCGCGCATCTTCGCGAACGCGTCCAGGCGGGCCTCCACGGCCGCGCGCATCAGCTCACGCTCTTCGCCCGTGAACCGCAGTCCGGCGATTCCCTCTGCGGCGGCGATCATCTGCACAGTCACGCGATCCACAGGCGTTTCCTCCTCGCCGGGCCGTACGATAGGCCACGGCGCTAGCGGCGCGCGACGCCACCCCGTCGTTCCCGCCCACGGCGCGCCTCGATGGCAGTTCCGCCGTGAGTGGATTGGCGGTAATGTACTCGACGCGCAGTCTCCCGGCACGGTCCACTCTCACGGCCGCAGATGCTGAAGGGCTCAGTTTTGGACATCAGACAGGTAGTAGTGACCGGCCAGAATCAGGTAGAGCTTCAGGATCTTACGCTGGACACGAGCGACCTCGGCCCGGCCGAAATCCTCGTGGAGACGGAGTACACGTACATCAGCACCGGGACCGAGCTGGCCAATTACACGGGGCGCGAGCCGAAAGTGTTCGAGCCAGGGGCGTGGTGCGCGTACCCGTGGCGGTCGGGGTATGCGAACGTGGGCATCGTCGCGGCCGCGGGGCCCGCGGTGTCGGTCGCTACCGTGGGAGACCGTGTGTTCACCTATGGGCCCCACGCGTCACATGCTCGGTACGACACCACCAGGCTTACCGTACGCGTGCCGGACGACCTGGACCCCTCGATAGCCGCGGCGTCGCGTATGGCCGGGGTCGCCACGACATCGACGATCGTAGCCGACATCGCGAACGACCCATGGGTAGTTGTGTTCGGCCTGGGCATGGTCGGCAACCTGGCGTCTCAGGCGTTCGGCATCCATGGGCGCCGCGTCGTTGGCGTGGACCCGGTTGCGGGGCGGCGCGCACTGGCGGAGCAGTGCGGCATCCCGTATGCGGTCGGGGGCTCGCCCGCGGAGGTGCAAGCCGCGGTCACGGAGATCACCGGTGGGGCGCTTGGTGGTATCACGGTGGACGCCGTGGGGCACAGCGCGGTGGTGATGCAGGCCCTCAAGGCGACGGCGGACCACGGGCAGATCGTGATACTTGGGTCGCCGAGGGTCCCCGTACAGGGCAACCTGACGGACCTGTTGGGCGAAGTGCACATGCGCTGGATCACCGTCCGCGGCGCGCTGGAGTGGCGGCTGCCCATGTACCCGGTCACCGGTGACCACGTCTCACAGTACAGCAAGCAGCAGATGATCTTCGACTGGCTGGCTCGGGGGAAGATGGTGCTGGAGCCGCTGATCTCGCATCGCCTCTCCCCTGAGCAGATAGGTCAGGCCTACGACGGGCTCGAACGCGAACCGGACACGTACACGGGCGTACTCCTGGACTGGACGCGGTAGTCCCGCCGTCGATGAGGCGCCGGGTCGTTCCCGGCCTGCCGGTGTCCGCGGTCTCGCGGAAACAACTGAACCATTTTGGGCAGATTCCCGTTGACGGGGACACGCGCATTTGGTAGGCTGTGTGTGGCTTGCCCGTCCGATCCGATTCCACTGTCCGTTCTGCCGCCACGCCCGCTGTTCGCATCGCCCGGCCGGGAGTCTGTCTCGATGCTGGAGAACGTTGGACTCCACGAGAAATACGCGATCGACAGGCTCGTCGGAAACGGGTCGTTCTCCATCGTGTACCGCGCGACGGAGCGATCCTGCGGAAGAACGGTCGCGGTGAAGGCGCTACGGCGCGAGGTGTACGACTCTACGTCTCACCAGTACGCCGACAGTGAAGTGTGCGCCATGGGACGTCTCTGGTCGCACCCGAACATCGTGTCGGTGCACACTGTCGAGCCCGGGGACGACGACTACATCGCCTACATCGTCATGGAGTACGTGGACGGGGGCAGCCTGCGGCGGCAACTGCAAGGCGGCGCGCTGCATATCAGGGACGCCCTTGCTTACGCCTACGACATATGTGCGTCGCTGGCGTACGCGCACGGCGAGAAGGTGGTGCACCGGGACGTCAAACCGCGGAATGTGCTTCTGACATCGTCGCGCGTCGCAAAGGTGTCGGACTTCGGCGTCGCGCAGGTGCGCGACGTACACCACGACTACGCGTCGACATTCGCGGGCACGCGGCGCTACATGGCTCCCGAGCAGTATGAAGAGAAGTATGACCATCGCGTGGACATCTACGCCGCGGGGATTCTTCTCTGGGAGATGGCGACCGGCGAGTACCCGTTCATGGCGGCTAGCCAGGATCTGATACGCCGTGCGAAAGATGCCGAGCCGGAGCCGCCCTCGTGGCTGCCGGACGACGTGCGCGGCATCTTGCGGAGCAGC
>NYZG01000204.1 GCA_002687025.1 Candidatus Poribacteria bacterium | reverse complement strand
GGTATGAGCGGCGACCAGAACTTCACGAGGCGTTCGTCGACATCGCTTGCTCGTTGATCTGCTTGCAGACGCTCGAATCCTCATTCTGATAGGGCCTCTAAGCGGCAGGATTCCCGTGCTACTCGTGGCCAGGCACGACCCCACGAACGACGGCGGCGCCTTGCCAGCCTGGCTCATCATGGAAATGGGGGCCGACGGCCGCAACAAGGTGTATCCAGACCCCCGTCGCGTCCGCAGCTGCCTGGCCCCGGATTTCGCGGAGTCCATCGGCCGAGCGCGGCAGGCAGTATCCGAGTGGTGGCCGGACCACCCCGCGATGCGCTGGCGCCTCGACCCCTGGAGTCGAGAGCACGCGGCGTCGCCGCTACTTCTCGAGGGGACGTCCCTGGGAGCCGCCTTCGCGGCGAACATGATCTCCCTATGTCGGAGGATGCCGGCGCGCTCCCGGTGCGCGGTGACCGCTGGGGTTGACGAAGCCGGCCGCCTCGTCCCCGTCTCAGACGCCGGGCGCAAAATCGCCGCCGCACACCGCGCGGGAATAAGACACGTAATCGTGGCGGAGGAGCAGGAGCTGCCGGACGGGCGGCCCCCGGACGCCGTCGCTGTATACCAACGGTCGGACGTGTGGCACGCTGCCCACCTCATCGCCAGTCCATACCGACAGGCGAACCACCCGCCGCCGCGCGGGGCCGACCTGCGCGACGCCACGCTCGCAGAGGTCGACACGCGAATCTACCTGATCGCGAACGGCCGCAGATGCCATGTGCCATCGCCTCCCGTGCTGGAGCAACTCGTCTTTCGAAATCCTGATCTGCCGGATGTGTCTTGGGGGTGTGAACCGAAGCACATTGACGTCTTCCCGTCGGGCCCCGGCGTCATGGGCGACGGCTTCGTGGTCACCGACACGAGCAGCGCCGTCTACATCGTCGAGAACGACCACAAGCGCCTCGTTGAAAGCCGCGATGCCCTCGAAGAGAGGGGCTACGGCGACGTACTCCCTGTCCCAATGGCCGACCATGTCGTGGACGCGCTGGCCACTGGCGACCCCGTGCTCGTTAGCTCCGCGGCGGTGGAGCTGGAGCTGGCGTGCTACGCATTCGGGAAGCCGGGAACGGAGTTCGCCGAGGGCGTGCCCATTCAGGTGGTATTGACCCCTCGCGCCGACGGCTACACCGGCGTCCCATATCTCCGCGAGACGATGGCCGACGGAGCCGTCGCCTACTACTGCACCGATGATCGCGACTTCTCAATGTCGCTCGGGAAGACGCCGCGCAAGGCGCCTCTACGAACATACGCCAGCGGAGAGCCGGCAAGACGCCCCTTGGGCGCCGACCGCTGGGTGGCGTGCACGTTTATTGCCGGCGCGGCTGACGAAGGGCGCCGTCGCCTCGATGCATGGTTCGAGGACGTCAACGGCCCCATCGCCCCTGGCCACGAGACCGAACCAGCTCCGATCGCCGGCGTGGTGGCCGAGACGAGCTACACAGTGTCCGCGTCCGCGGGCGGGGCCGACCCGCGTGCGCTCCTCATCCGCAGTGGCCGCCAGACCCGTCTGTCGCCACCAGTCAGCCTGCCTCCCTGCTCCTATCCCGGGACAAGTCACCGACACTACGTGTACCGGGAACTCGACCTCGCCGAGCCGACGGCGGGACTCCAGTACTTGCAGGATGGGCTGATCCTCAAGGGCGATGGCCCGTCGCTGTACCTCTACCAGGATGGCGCTCGGCGACCTTTCCGCAGCGGCGCCGCCTTCCAGGAGCGTCGGTACACCTTCGATGGCGACTGGGCCGACTGGACGTACATGCATCTGCCGGAAGCGACGATCAGGGCGTTGACGCTCGGGCCCTACATTGAGGAGCACACCGCCACTGTGACGCTGCGGTTGCACGTCGCGTGCGAAGGCAGGGCCGAGAACAGTCGCAGGCAGGGAGGCCGCGTCGGCATGCAGTTGAGCGTGCGGGGTGACGGTTATACCGCGTACCTCCACGTCCGCGCCGCGCCCCCCGGCGGCGAGCCGAGGTACGTGATCGCAACGGACAACGGCATCGCGCTGTCCGACGACAAGGCCGCCTTCCACATGCTGCCGGACGGCACGTGGCTACGTCACAACGTCAGCTCGCACGACTGGCATGTACACTCCTGGGCCATCGCCGAGGATGCTGCGGTCGGCGAATGGACGTGGGAGGCCTGGCTGGAGGACGTGAACATCGTGCCGGGAACGGAAGGCGCCGCGGCAGACGCGCCCGTTCCGGTGTCCGGCGCCGTCGCCCACGCCACCTGCAGGGTTCTCCCTCGGCGGTGACATCGCGGTGTCAGGGCGGCACACCCACGTGCCCTCCGGCCGTTGGGCGTCCGATCGCAAAGGCGAGACGCCGAGCGCCACAAGATTCCTGCGCCGTGCAGCCCAGCCCGGACCGTCGCGACTACACGGAGGCGGGCCCCGGGCCGGAATCTGCCCGGCCGCGCCCACGCCGGCGCACCATCGTAGCTCGGCGTCCGCGTGACGTTCTGCGGGCCCTTTTTGCGCGGCCCACATCGTGTAGATCCCGGTGTTGCCATCGCGGTTCGTCGCGAACCCCAGTTCCGAACCGTTGGAGGACAATGCGAGCGTGCTCGCCGATTGGAAGCCGTCCGTCAGTAGCTCCGGTTCGCCGCCGGTGTCGCCGATAGCGTAGACGCCGTAGCAACCACGTCTCTGCGACGAGTACGCGATCCGTCGACCGACCACGCGCACGCGCCGTCCGACACCGCATCCGTCAGACGGTGCAGATCGTCGCCGTCTGTGTCCATGACGTACACGTACCTGCCCGTATCGCGACGCGGGCGCGAGAACGCGATTCTGTCGCCGTCGGGTGACCACGACGGCGCTGAGTCCGGCCAGTCGTGTCGGGCCACGCGCCGGGCCTTTCTACCCGCGACTGCAAGGATGAAGATGTCGCGGTCGGGGGCGTTGCGCTTCGACTTGAACGCGATCTCCCGGCCGTCCGGCGACCACGTCGGGTCCGAGTCCCAGGCGCCGTGACGCGTGAGGTTCGTCACCTTCCGTCCGTCCGGCGCCATGACGTGCACGTCGTAGGCGCCATCACGGTTGGACGTGAATGCGATCGTCGATTCCGAACCAGGGGACGGCAGCGCGATAGCCGCGACAACGGCGACCAGGCCTGCCAGCCGACCCGGTCTGGGGGACGAAGTGCTCCGCGCCACGCTACGCTCCCTCGCTACGGACACGCGTCGCAGACCGCGTCCCAGCGTCCAATCAGTTCGACCCCCGCCGGCGGAGCCATCCCCACGTCGCCGGGGCAACGCCCGCGGCCGCCGCCAGGAGCGACGCGCCGGGGCGCGCCCACGCAGGCTGCCCGTCCAGCGTCCCGCTCCGCGTTATAGCCCGCGGGTCGTCACGACCGTCGACGTCGACGACGTAGATATTCGCGCCGCCGTCTCTTTCGCTCGTGAACGCTATCTCACGGCCGTCGGGAGACCACACCGGCTCGTAGTCGAGGCCCCCGTGCTTCGTGAGACGCACAGGGTCGCGCCCGTCGATATCGACTACGTAGATGTCCGGGCTCCGGTCGTCAGACGCCCTGTACGCTACGCGCTGCCCGTCCGGCGACCACGCCGGATCGGAGGCCATCCCGCGAACGAAATGCACGGGATCAGCGCCGTCCGGGCCGACCATTCGTACGCCGTCCTGCGTCGAATACGCGATGCGTGAGCCATCCGTGGACCACGCGGGCTCCGTCGCTGCGGGGCCATCGGTAAGCGGACGCGAGTTCGCGCCATCCGCGTCCATGACGTGCACTTCCGATAGGCGCCCTTCATGCCTTGTATAGGCGATGCGACTGCCATCGGGTGACCACGCCGGCGCATAGTCGAGGTCCCGCTGCCGGGTCAGGCGGCGCGTGCGGCCGTCGCTCAGATGTAGCGCGTGGATTTCCATGTCGCCGTCCCGCTCCGACGAGAACGCGATCTCCTTGCCGTCCGGGGACCATGTCGGATACCAGTCCCACGCGTCATTGCGGGAGACAGTCCTCGCGTTCCCGCCGTCGGGGTCCATGACGTATATGTCCATGTTCCCATTGCGGTTCGACGTGAACGCGATCGTCGACTCCGCGCCGCGAGATGGCAGCGCGAGGCTGACGGCGCCGATCGCGACCACAGCCAGCCATGCGCTGCGTGAGAGTGTTCCGCCCATCACGCTCTGCCCTCCACCCGTGCCGTGCTTGCGTCGCCCATACGCGTCCACGCTCATGCGGCCGACCGGCGCCGCTCCACGAGTCGTCCCGCGCCAACCGGGAGCGTCTACTCCACGCAATCAGTAGCACATTATCGCGTAGGCCCGCGCCGGTGCAAGGGTTTCTCTATGTAGCTGCCGAGTGTCCCCGGCCGCGGCCCTGGCCGACCACGGGGCCTCGTCCAGTCGTGATACCATCAGGCTGTGGCGCGGCGGCTACGGCCCAGGGGAGGCGGGCGATGGCGAATCCCAAGACACGCCTTGACGTGCTCCTCGCGGAACGCGGCCTGACCGACTCACGTGAGGCGGCCAAGCGCCTCATCCTGGCGGGCGGAGCGCGCGTCGACGGCGAGCCGATCACCAAGGCCGGGGCCCAGGTGGCAGCCGACGCCGAGATCGAGGTCGTCGCCACGAAGCCGCGCTACGCGAGTCGCGGCGGCTTCAAGCTCGAACGGGCCCTCCAAGAGTTTGCCGTCGACCCGAGCGACAAGGTCGCCCTCGACGCCGGGGCATCCACCGGCGGCTTCACCGACTGTCTGCTACAGCACGGCGCGAGCCTGGTGCACGCCGTGGATGTCGGATATGGGCAGATAGCCTGGAACTTGCGCAACGACCCCCGCGTGAGCCTCTACGAGCGCACGAACGTCCGGTACGCCACGCTAGACATGTTCGATCCCCCGCCCGACATGATGACCGCCGACCTCAGCTTCATCGGCTTGTCGCTCCTCATGCCGCTGTTCGCCTCGCTGCTTCCATCTGGGGGCGAGCTCGTGGCGCTTGTGAAGCCGCAGTTCGAGGCAGGTCGGGCGCAGGTCGGCAAGGGCGGAGTCGTTCGCGACGCGGACGTGCACGAAGAGGTGCTCCGCAAGGTCGCCGCACGCGGACGCGATGTCGCCATGGCGCCGACCCATGTCACGTACTCCCCGTTGCGTGGACCCGCGGGCAACATTGAGTTCCTGATGCGTTTCGTTCGACACGGAGACGGCTCGTCCGCGGCCCTGGACGCGGCGATCCCCGACGTGGTACGCGAGGCGCACGCCACGATCTGAGAGAGGACACCGATGACCGACTTCGCAGCACTGATAAGGACCGTGCCGGACTTCCCCAAGCCGGGCATACAGTTCAAGGACATCACGCCGTTGCTCCAGGACCCCGCCGCGTTCGGGGCGGTGATACAGGAGTTCGCCGGCCGCTTCGCCGACCGCGAAATCGACTGCATCGCGGCGATCGACGCGCGTGGCTTCATCTTCGGCGGCGCCCTGGCGATCCACATGCACAAGGCGTTCGTCCCGATACGCAAGCGCGGCAAGCTGCCCTACGACACTGTCGAGGTGGAATACGACCTGGAATACGGCACGGACGCGGTGGCCGTCCACGAGGACGCGCTTGCCGGCGGGAACCGCGTGCTGCTGATCGACGACGTGATAGCCACCGGCGGGACGCTCGCGGCATCGGTCGAACTCATCGAGCGGCTGGGCGGCGAGATCGTCGGCATCGGCGCGCTGGCGGAACTGACATTCCTCAACGGCCGCGACAGGTTGGGCGACCACGACATCGTGGCCCTGGTCGAGTATTAGCCGCCATCGATCCTGGCCGGCTCGGCCAGGTCGCTTTCCATCACGGGTGGGAGCATCCACACGGCGTCGCACGCCCGGTTCGTGTAGTACAGGCGCGACGGCGAGAAGCCGTCCGGGTCGCCGTCGGCCCAGAAGGCGTAGAAGTCGGGATGCGCGTCCACGGGACGGCGAACGTAGGTGTGGTTGTAGGGGCTTCCGTGGGTCAGCACGCGCTCCCGTCGCCACGTCGCGCCGCGATCCGCGCTGATCCACGACGCGACCTCGCCGCCGGTTCCCCAGCGTTGCGGCCCCGGTTCCGTAGGCCCGATGACGCGCCACGCGCCGCCCGGATCTATGTAGAGCGAACCCATGTCGTAGTTGTGTGTGGATCGCGTTACCTCGCCGAATGCCCACTCGTATCCGGTCCATCGGGCGATCTCCCACACACGCGGATCGCCCACCGGCCCGGGTCGATGGTCGGCGCTCGTCACGACGAGGATGACCGGATTCCCGTCGGCGTCGAAACTGATGTCCTTCATGTAAACGAGCCTGCCCTCGGCTTCATAGTCGCGCGCCAGCGCGGGGCAGTGGCGATCGGTCATGGGCGTGTCGAGCTCGGCGCCGTCGGCCGTGCGCCACGTCTCACCCATGTCCTCCGTCTGCGCGAAGTACAGGTTCGTGCGCACGTCCACGGCGCCGCCCGGATGCATGTTGAACGCCGTGAGGACACGGTGTCCGAGGCGGCGGCTGGTCTGGTAGTGCCCGCCCATGCCCGCTAGCTTACGATGGCCGCTCCACGCGCGGCCGTCTGGGCTCGAGTTCCAATAGAGCTCGCGGACGCCGGTGTACTTCGTGAACAGGTGGAGGAAGCCGCGCCCGTCGACCCACCACGGTTGCGGGTAGGTCATCTCCTCCTCGCTGACCCGTTCGAACGCGTCCACGCTGTGCGGCTCGACGCTGCGGTACTTGTAGCCTGGACGCCCACGGCCTCTGCCGCTGACGAACACCCACACGTGCCCCTGCCCATCCAGAGCGATGCTGGGGTTGTCGTGCGGGTCGTCGACGCCGCCCTTGTCGTGCACGATCGAGGGGCGGGGCACGACGCCTCGCGCGTGGTCGTAGTAGGAGGCCATCGCGAGCAGATGGCGCTGTCCGTCGAGCGCTCCGCCGTAGACGAAGAACGTCTTCCGGGCCTCAGGGGAGTAGACCGCCAGCGGGACATGTTTAGCCGTGTACGTGCCTAGCCCGCCGGAGTACTTGTCGCCGTGCTCGGACACCTGCCCGAGTGTGAACCATATCCCGGTGTATCCTGGCGTGTTTGGGGCATTCTGCATGGTTAGGCCACCGTCGCGCCGGCGCTACGCTTCAAGTACCTGCCCGAGCTGTCCCACGGCGATTTGGCCACCCTTGTAGTGGAGGTGTCGCTCCCCGACGATCGGCTGCGTGCTGACGACCTCGACGGTGCCCTGCACGGCGCCGCCCATCACCTTGTCGCCAACATCCCACCACGCGAACGGCTTGATGACCTGGCTTCGTTGGATGACGATCCGGGCCGTGGTCACTTGCCGTACGACGAACGACACGTGCGCGTCCGCCTGACCCACGTTGAGGAACCGGAACCAATCCACCGCGCCCGCGACGAGCTCGGCGAAGAAGAGCCGACGACCGACCGTCTTGCCGAACACGGACGCGCCCGGGAAGTCGAGCACCTGACTGCCGCTGTGGCAGTGGCGCTCACCGACGATGGGTTGGCCGTCGCTCCTGACCTCCAACGAGACGCTCTCCTTCGGGGCGTCTACAGCGGGCGTCCACGTGTGGTACGAGGGCAGCGTGTGTTCGGCGGACCATATGGTCTTGGCCTCGATGTTTCGCCCGACGCAGGTGACCTTAGCCGGGGCGTTGCCGACGTTGACGACCTGCACCCAGTCGTGCCAGCCGGGATCCAACTGCGCGAAGTATAGGGTTGTGACGGGCATGAATCTCATCGCTCCCGTAGGTCGCGGAGACGGCGTGGCGTGTGGCGATTATACGCCAGATACGGGTGCGGCGCCCAGAGACGGAAACACCGGCGCCGACAGGCACATCCGGCCCGCAACGGGCGCCCCCGGGACCTTTCCACGCGGACGCCTGGGTTGCGCGGCGGGCCTGCGGCGGCGCATATTGAGCGCGGACGCCAGGCCGACCGCGGTCACGCACGGGCGGAGACAGAGCGATGCTACCGGTTCTCATGGCGACGATCCTGCGACGGATACAGGACGCGAACCCGGACGACGTCCCCTCGCCCGCGAGCATCGTGCCCGGGTGGTTCCTGTTCCTGGCGTTGGCGATCTTCGCGCTCGTCGCAGCGCTGCTGGTCATATGGTCGCGCTTCTAGCGCAACGCGGCCTGTTGCCGACGGGCGCTCCGGCCCCCGCCGTGCGCGGCCCGCCGCCTGTGTCGCTTCGAGAGCGGCCGTCACGCCTCGCGGGCCGCCGACGCGTGACCACCTTGTCCAGCGGATAGGATCGCATGATGACGGCTACCGCACGGCTCTCGGCACTGCTTCTCGCCATCCTGTCCATGGTCGCGGTTGGCGCGCGCGCCGAGTGGCGCGACGACATGGGCCGGGGCGCCGAAGGCGAGGAAGGCCGCAAATACGCGCCTGACCGACTCATCGACGTCACGCTCCTCAGGATCGACGTCACCCCCGACTTCGACCGGCGCGAAATCCGAGCGACCACGACCATCCATTTCACGCCCATCGCCCACGCCGTCCGGGAGATTGCGCTCGACGCGGTCGACCTCACCGTGCTGTCTGTCCTCGCGAGCCACGAGATGGAGGGACACACCGTCGGCGAGGAGCAGATCACGATCACCTTCGTCGAGCCGATACCGGCCGGCGCGGAGGCGAGCGTCGAGCTCGAGTACACGGCAGCGCCCCAGAAGGGGCTCTACTTCCGTACCGCCGACATGGGGTACCGCGAGGAAGACACGCAGCTCTGGACGCAAGGCGAGACGTACGAAGGCAGGCACTGGTTCCCTAGCTTCGACTATCCCAACGAGCGGTTTCAGTCCGAGGTGATCTGCCATGTCCCCGCCGACATGACGGTCGTGTCGAACGGGCGACTCGTGGCCGAAAGCGTCGATGCGACGACGGGAGTGAAGACGGCGCACTGGCGCCAGGACAAGCCGCACGTGAACTACCTCATCGCGCTGGTAGCGGGTAGGCTCGCGAAGGTGGAGGCCACCCATCGCGACATCCCTCTCGCCTTCTACACCCCGGCCTCCCAGCGCGAATACGCGGCCAACTCGTTCCGAGACACCGCGGACATCATGCAGTTCTTCGAGGACGAAATCGGCGTCCCGTATCCGTGGGACAAGTACGATCAGGTCGCGGTGCTCGACTTCCACTACGGCGGCATGGAGAACACGTCACTAACCGTGTTGACGGACGGGACGTTGTTCGGGGACGCCACGGAGAACCTGCGCGACAGTCGCGGGCTCGTCGCCCACGAGTTGGCCCACCAGTGGTTCGGCGACTACGTGACGTGCAAGGACTGGAGCCATGTCTGGCTGAACGAGGGCTTCGCCACCTACTACGACTGGCTCCACGCGGGACACAAGCACGGCGACGACGAGAAGCTCCTGCGCCTCTACAACGCCGCGCGCGGGATCGTCGGGAACGACGACCGTCGGCCGATCGTGTCGCGCGACTACAGGTCGGCCATGGAGCAGTTCGGCTACCGTGCCTACCCCAAGGGCGCGTGGGTGCTGCACATGCTGCGCACTCGGCTCGGGGAGGATCTCTACCGACTGTGCGTGAAGACGTACCTGGAGCGGCACGCGCTCGGGTCGGTCGTGACGGAGGACCTGAATGCGATCGTCGAAGAACTGTCCGGCCGGTCGTTCGACCGCTTCTTCGACCAGTACGTCTACCACGCGCGCCACCCCGAGCTAGACGTCTCGTACAGCTGGGACGAAGCCGACGACCTCGCGAAGATAACCGTGAAGCAGACGCACGCCGTGGACGATGACGTCGTCCTGTTCCACGTCCCGACGAAAGTGCGGTTCGACTTCGAGGACGGAGCGGCGGAGGAGCGGGACCTGTTCGTCGACGAGGAGGAGGAGGACTTCTACTTCCCGCTGGCCGCGCAGCCTGCCGTGGTTCGGTTCGACCCGGAGTTCGGCGTGCTCGCGAAGGTCTCGTTCGACAAACCGGAGGCGATGCTCCGCGCTCAGCTCGAGGACACGAGCGATGTGATCGGGCGGCTGCGCGCCATCGACGAGATGAAGTCGAAGGACGACCTCGACACCATCGAACGGCTGCAGGCCGTACTCAACGGGGATCCGTTCCATGGCGTGCGATCCGCGGCATCCAAGGCATTGCGGGAGATCCACACACCAGACGCGTTCGAGGCGCTGCGCGACTCGCTAGACCAGGCGGACGCCCGCGTGCGCAAGCAGGTCGTGTCGGACATCGGGGGCTTCTATCGGGCGGGGAGCAAGGACGTCGCACTGCGGGCGATGGCGTCGGAAGCGAACCCGGACATCGTGGCGTCGGCCCTGCGCAGCCTTGGCAAGTACGGCGGGGACGACGTGCGTGCACTCGTCATGGAACACCTGGCTTCGGAGTCGTACCGGAATGAACTGGCCGTAGCCGCGGTGCGCACGATCCGCGCTCTGGACGACCCCACATACCTCGGCCCCCTGCGGGAAACGCTCGAAACGCGCGCCGACGAGCTCACGACGCGCGGGCTAGGGACGGGCCTTCGCGCGCTGGGGTATCTCGCTCGCCACGAAGACGATAGGGAAGGCGTCAGGACGTTCCTGGCGGGATACTTGGGCGATGCCAGGCGCGGAGTGCGCATCGCGGCCATCGACGCGTTAGGGGAGCTGCGTGACCCACGGGCGGTCGCTGCCGTACAGACATTCGTGGGGGACAGAATCGACGACGGCGTCAGACGCGCCGCGGAGAAGGCCGTCAAGGCGATGCGGGACGCGAAGAGCGTGCCCGTGGAACTGTCCGATGTCCGCGCGGAGCTGTCAGAGCTGAAGGAGCAGCACGAGGAACTGGCGCAGGAGTTAGCCGATCTACAAGAGCGTCTGGATGCCGGCGGCGAGGCCGAGGACCGGCCAGACGCGGAGGGCGCGTCGGATTCAGAGGACCTCAACGGCGACGACGCGGACGCGACCGACGCGCCATCCGAAGAGGACTAGAGTCGCGCAGACCCTAGCCTGCCAGCGCAGGCTTGCTCTTGCCGTCCCACACCTGGCCGCGCATGCCCGATGTCGGCTCCGCGCGGCCCACCAGCCTGCGTAGGTAGGCGATGAGGCTGGCTCCGCTGGCGGCCAGTTCTGCGCGCACGCGCGTTCCTTTCGCGTCGTCTGCATGTTCGCCGCGGACGTCGATCTTGGTGAACAGCCGCGGCACGATTGGGTCGTCGCATGTCTCGACCACGAGGTCCAGATAGGCGTTATAGCGCTCCGCGAGCGGACACGCCGCCTCGCGCACCATATCCTCCGTGTGACCCTGACGGGTTCCGTCCAACTGCTCCATCAGCGACGTGAGGGCTGTGAGCAACGTCTCCAGGGTGTCTGCGTGCTTGTTCTCGCCCTCGGATTCCTGTGCCTGCAGTACGGCCAGCAGCTGACCGGAAGCCATCAGGACCTCGGTCATCTTGGCCAGCCTGGGGTCGGCGCCGTGCGTCCTCGGCCGAGACTGATCCTGTGGCGGGGCGGCGTCGACCGGGGCCGCGCCAAGGGGCGCGATGGTCGGCAGAGCGCGGACCATCGCGTCGTCGGTCGCCTCCACGGCCTGCGCCAGGTAGCGGTTGTAGGTGTCGACGACGAAATCACCCAGGAGTATGGGGTCCGCGACCTCCGACGGGCCGCCGTCGCCGGCGGCGTATGGTTGCGCGAGCATGAAGTCCTTGGACTCGTTCTGGATGCACATCTCCACGTCGTCACGGAGCGATGTCAACAGTCGGATGAGCGTGTCTCGGGCGTTCATGTGTTTCCTCTCCGCTTACGTATAGAGACTCTGGAGACGGCGCAGGCTCTCGCGGGCCTTGTGCAGCCGCCATTTCACGGTCGTCTCGGCTATGTCCAACATCTCCGCCACCTTCGCCACGGAGTACCCCTCGTAGTAATACAGCTCGACGACCTGCCGGTGATCGAGGTCCAGACGGTCGACGGCGCGCCGCAACGCCGTGTGCGTCTCGCCGTTCTCAAGCGCCCCGGCCGCTGGGTCGGCCCTTGGTACGTGGCGTTCGTCCAGGTCGTCAAGCGGCATCCCAGGCCGACGGCCTCGCAACCACGTCTTGCAGGCGTTGTAGGTGACCGTCCGCAGCCACGCGGCGAATTTCGCGTGGCATTCGAGCGTGTCGATGCGGCCCATCAGCGTGATGAACACTTCCTGACGGATGTCCTCGGCCACCTCGTGCCGACGCGTGACGCTGCGCGCGATGCCGTAGACGAAACCGTCGTAGCGCGTCCAGAGGACGGCCAACGCCGATGCGTCACCACGCAGATACCCCGCGATCAGCGCTTCGTCACTCACGCGCATCCCTCTTGCCGTCGAGCTGTTCGCCGACCACTTGCCGATGCCGTTCAGTAGGTTTGACGCGGCAGCCGACTCGCGGATAGCAGTTTCTGGCCGAAGGCCGCCGGCCCAACGCAACAATCCCCGGGAGGGGCTTCGCGGCCGCCTTCCGGGGATTGCCGGGATCTGTGCATGTGGCTGTGCTAGACTCGCGCGGGCCGCCCGCGGCGTGGGAGAGTCGTCGTCACCTCGCCGTCCGTGTTCTGCGCGTACATCATCCCGCCCTCGTCGCCGACTCCGAGGCACGCCTGCGCGACGCCGTCCGAGCCGTAGACGCGCACGTCGCCTCCACCGTCGCCGACGCCCATGGCGCCGCGCACTCGCCCGTCGTCGCCGTAGACGTTGACGAATCCCTCGTCCGCGTTCACGCCGACGCCCACGCGCGGCCTGCCGTCGTGGCCGGCCACGCCGATGACGCCGACATCCGCCTCGACGCTCAGCACGCCGCGCGTGCGCCCGTCGTTGCCGAACACCCGCAGGTCGCCGCCATCCGTATCGACGCCCATCACGGCGCGGGCTCGTCCGTCGTTGCCGGAGACGCCCATGACGCCGCCCTCGCCGGTCACGCCCAGCGCGGCCCGCGGCTGACCGTCAGGACCCCATATGATCATGCTGCCGCCCTGCTCGGCGGCTGCCATCTTGCTGCGCGCCTTGCCGTCGGCGCCCCAGAGTACGAACGAGCCGCCGTCCCCCTCTGCGCCGATCTTTGCGCGCGCCTTGCCGTCCTCGCCCCAGATCATCACCGTGCCGCCGTCGGCGCCCATGCCGACCTTGGCGCACTCCTGGTCGTCATCGCCCCATACAATGACGGAGCCGCCCTGCCGGTCGACGCCGATCTTCACGCTTGCCTTGCCGTCGGCGCCGAGAACCCGTAGGCGGCCCCCGTGCTCGTCGGAGTCCATGAGACCGAACACCTGGCCCGAGTCATCGACCACTCGGAGGCGTGCGCACGTCAGCGTTCCGAATTCCGTGTCTGCCTTCTTGCCGCGGGCGATGGCCTTGCGCTCCGTCAGGGCGATGGCGATCACGACGACGAGGGCGCAGACGCCGATGCCGTACGCCACCGCCGCGTGCGAGCCGCCGCCGCCGGCCCAGAACGCCAGCAGGGCGACGGACCCTCCAAGCAGGCTATATAGGACGCGCTCTCCCACACGCATGGCGGACTCCTGATTTCATCGCTGCGCTACGCGGGCTTCGTCGCGGCGCGGTTGGGCGGGACATGGCGGGAGTCGGTCGTCGGCCGGGTCGCGAACCCGCGCGGCGGGCCGTCGTACGCGCATGATTCCCTCTACGTCTCGCATCTCCGAGACCTCAACCCAAATAGACGTCAAGAGCACGTCTACGGTGACAGCGACTTGCCGGTACGGGCATTGCGGTCAGCTGCGGGGGTGCCACCGCCGGCTAGCGTGCCCCGCACCGCCTGGGACCGAGTCAAGAAACGGCCGGGAAGGCGCTCAGACGGCGGATACGCGCCGTTCGCCCTCGATTCCGGGGATTCTCGCCGTTTTGCGGGCGATTTCCTTGACAGCCCATTGGCCGGGTGGCATACTCTTCTTTGCCGCTGGAACGGGGCAGCTTCGGCCGCCCTCCCCGTGGCAACCTTCCGAGGTGTTCTTTAGACAATTGAACAGCCTGATTGAGACTTGAGTGGAATGCTTGGCATTCGGCACTGTCTTCGTGAGAAGTGCTGTAAATTAGCCGAGCATCAGCCAAGCGAACTTAGCTAGATTGATGCCGGTTCAAGAGTTTCTCGTGACGCTTCGGCGTCGTGAGTTCCTTCTTGCAACGGAGAGTATGATACCGGCTCAGAGCGAACGCTGGCGGCGTGGATTAGGCATGCAAGTCGAACGCGCACGACGGGAGCTTGCTCCCGTACGGCGAGTGGCGAAAGGGTGAGTAACACGTGGGTAATCTACCCCGAGGTTGGGAATAACGTCTGGAAACGGACGCTAATACCGAATATCGATACCCCCTCTCATGTGGGGATATCGAAAGGCTTCGGCCGCCTTGGGAGGGGCCCGCGTCCTATTAGCTTGTTGGTGAGGTAACGGCTCACCAAGGCTCCGATGGGTAGCCGGTCTGAGAGGATGGTCGGCCACACTGGGACTGAGACACTGCCCAGACGCCTACGGGCGGCTGCAGTCGAGGATATTTGGCAATGGGGGAAACCCTGACCATGCGACGCCGCGTGGAGGATGAAGGCTTTCGAGTTGTAAACTCCTGTGATCGAGGAAGAACTATCCACTTCGGTGGACTTGACGGTACTCGGTCAGAAAGGGCCAGCTAACTGCGTGCCAGCAGCTGCGGTAATACGTGGGGCCCAAGCGTTGCTCGGATTTACTGGGCGTAAAGGGCGTCTAGGCGGCCGGTCAAGTCGCGTGTGAAATTTCTACGGCTCAACCGAGAAACTGCACGCGATACTGATCGGCTTGAATGCGGTAGAGGGAAGCGGAATTCAAGGTGTAGCGGTGGAATGCGCAGATATCTTGGAGAACACCGATGGCGAAGGCAGCTTCCTGGGCCTGCATTGACGCTGAAGCGCGAAAGATGGGGTAGCAAACAGGATTAGATACCCTGGTAGTCCCTTCCGTAAACGATGAGTGCTAAGTGTGGGAACCATCGGAGTTCCCGTGCTGCCGCTAACGCATTAAGCACTCCGCCTGGGGAGTACGGTCGCAAGGCTAAAACTCAAGGTAATTGACGGGGCCCCGCACAAGCGGTGGAGCATGTCGCTCAATTCGAAGCAACGCGAAGAACCTTACCAGGGTTTGACATCGTCTGGACCGCTCTCGAAAGAGGGTTTTCCCTTCGGGGACCGGATGACAGGTGCTGCATGGCTGTCGTCAGCTCGTGTCGTGAGATGTTGGGTTAAGTCCCGCAACGAGCGCAACCCTTACTCTTAGTTGCCATCGGGTAATGCCGGGGACTCTAGGAGGACTGCCGGTGATAAACCGGAGGAAGGTGGGGATGACGTCAAGTCCGCATGGCCCTTATTACCCTGGGCTGCACACGTGCTAGAATCGTCGGTACAGCGGGTCGCTAAGCCGTGAGGTGGAGCTAATCCCTAAAAGCCGACGTCAGTTCGGATTGCAGTCTGCAACTCGACTGCATGAATGACGAATCGCTAGTAATCGCGAATCAGCAGGTCGCGGTGAATACGTTCCCGGGGCTTGTACACACCGCCCGTCAAGCGAGGAAAGTTGGGAGCATCCGACGTCGGTTCGCTAACCCGTAAGGGAGGCAGCTGCCTAAGATGAGCTCGATGATCAGCGCTAAGTCGTAACAAGGTAACCGTACCGGAAGGTGCGGTTGGATCACCTCCTTTCTAAGGTGCATTTCAAGCACGACGACTTGCGTCGAATGTCGCTAACGCATTGCATTTCGGTCCAATCAGGCTGTTCAACCTCGGAACACCATGGGTTCTTCCCACTCGAAGGGCCTTTTTTGATGGTCCAACGAGAGGGGTCCCCTCTCGGAGGGGGAGTAGCTCAGACGGTTAGAGCGCACGCCTGATAAGCGTGAGGTCGGTGGTTCGATTCCACCCTTCCCCACCAAGCCACCTGCCGCATACGACAGCGCAGAGATGAGGTGACTTGGCGAATACGCTGCCCGCTCCATGGTAGATGCCAGAGCGCGACGCTCATTTTCAGGGGGTGTAGCTCAGTTGGTAGAGCATCTGCTTTGCAAGCAGAGGGTCAGCGGTTCGACTCCGCTCATCTCCACCAGTTTCCGAGTTTCTCTTCGGTAGGTCCGGGAACGCCCGGCACGGAGAGATTGATCTTTGACAATTGAACTGCGAATGATTTCGCATGAACGAGTGCCATAGAGGACTCATGCAAAGGTCGAGAGAGAGATATAAAGGCCAAGCTACTAAGGGCCTACGGAGGATGCCTTGGCACCAGGAGGCGATGAAGGACGCGACAAACAGCGATATTCTTCGGGGAGACGTTAATAGTCTTTGATCCGGAGGTTTCCGAATGGGGCAACCCGGCCATCTAGGCCGCGAAAGCGCCAACCGAGGGAAGTGAACCATCTCAGTACCTCGAGGAAAAGAAAGCGAATGCGATTCCCTGAGTAGTGGCGAGCGAAAGGGGAACAGCCTAAACCGTCCGCTATATGCGGGCGGGGTTGTGGGGCTTCGTCGGGCGTATGCCGAGAAGTTAACAACCGACCGTCTAGCAGAACCCATCTGGAAAGTTGGGGCCAAAGAGGGTGATAGTCCCGTAAGCGAAAGACGAGTCGGCTTCTTGGACGAAGTACCCGAGTACGGCGGGACAAGTAAGACTGCCGGAATCTGGGCGAACCACCGCCCAAGGCTAAATACTACCTGGTGACCGATAGTGAACCAGTACCGTGAGGGAAAGGTGAAAAGTTCCCCGGGAGGGGAGTGAAATAGAATCCTGAAACCGTAGGCTTACAAGCTGTGGGAGCCCTACACCTCTTTGAGGGACGGGTGACCGCGTGCCTTTTGCATAATGAGCCGGTGACTTACGTTGTGTGGCAGGTTAAGCGTTTATGACGCGGAGCCTTAGCGAAAGCGAGTCTTAACAGGGCGATAGTCGCATGACGTAGACCCGAAACCAGGCGATCTATCCATGGTCAGGGTGAAGCGCGTGTAACAACGCGTGGAGGCCCGAACCCACCAAGGCTGAAAACTTGGGGGACGAACTGTGGATCGGAGTGAAAGGCTAATCAAGCCTGGTGATAGCTGGTTCTCGCCGAAATAGCTTTAGGGCTAGCCTTGCGTAATGAACGTCGGAGGTAGAGCACTGGTTGGACTAGCGGGACTACCATCTTAGCAAACCCAGCCAAACTCCGAATGCCGACGTTTTTATCGCAGGAGTCAGTCTGCGGGGGATAAGCTCCGTGGACGAAAGGGAAACAGCCCAGACCACCGACTAAGGTCCCTAAATTCAGGCTAAGTGGGAAAGGATGTAGGATTGCTAAGACAGCCAGGAGGTTGGAATAGAAGCCGTCACCCTTTAAAGAGTGCGTAAAAGCTCACTGGTCGAGCGATCCTGCGCCGAAGATGTAACGGGGCTCAAGTCTGATACCGAAGTCGTGGATGCTGTGCTTTAAGCATGGCGTGGTAGGCGAGCGTTCTATGCTGGCTGAAGGTGGACCGTGAGGGCCACTGGACGGCATAGAAGTGATTCTGCCGGCATGAGTAGCGATAAAATAGGTTGGAATCCTATTCGCCGTAAGCCTAAGGTTTCTCATGCAAGGTAATTCCGCATGAGGTTAGCCGGGACCTAAGTCGAGGCCGAAAGGCGTAGACGATGGAAAGACGGTCAACATTCCGTCGCCCGTGCGTTAGGTTGATAGGTGCAGGACGCAGGTATGATCCCCTCAGAAGGGACTGGAGCCGGAGGCCGCGCTGCATAAGCAAAGCCGCGAGGGTTTAGTGTCTGCCGAGAAAAGCCGCATCTGGACGACCGCACGGCCCGTACCGCAAACCGACACAGGTAGGCGAGGAGAGAATCCTCAGGCGCTCGAGAGAATTCCCGTTAAGGAACTAGGCAAAATTACTCCGTAACTTCGGGAGAAGGAGTACCACCTTCGGGGGGTCGCAGCGAAATGGCCCCGGCGACTGTTTACTAAAAACACAGGTCTCTGCTAAGTCGCAAGACGAAGTATAGGGACTGACGCCTGCCCAGTGCCGTACGGTGAAGGCAAGTGGTTAGCTCTGGCTTGCCAGAGCGAAGCTACGAACTGAAGCTCCGGTAAACGGCGGCGGTAACTATAACCGTCCTAAGGTAGCGAAATTCCTCGTCGGGTAAGATCCGACCTGCACGAATGGCGTAACGACTGGGGCACTGTCTCGACGGGATACTCGGCGAAATTGTAATACCGGTGAAGATGCCGGTTACCCGCAGCAGGACGGAAAGACCCCGTGAACCTTCACTGCAGCTTGACATTGGGTTTTGGCATGGCACGTATAGCATAGGTGGGAGGCGTTGAAACTGTCGCGTCAGCGGCGGCGGAGCCACCAGTGGAATACCACTCTTGTAATGTCGGAGCTCTAACCTACACCCGTGAATCCGGGTGAGGGACCGTGTCAGGTGGGTAGTTTGACTGGGGCGGTCGCCTCCTAAAGAGTAACGGAGGCGCCCAAAGGTTCCCTCAGTACGGTTGGAAATCGTACGTCGAGCGCAAAGGTATAAGGGAGCTTAACTGCGAGACAGACAAGTCAAGCAGATGGGAAACCAGGGCTTAGTGATCTTACGGTGCCGCGTGGAAGGGCCGTGACTAAACGGATAAAAGGTACTCCGGGGATAACAGGCTTATCGCGTCCGAGAGTCCGTATCGACGACGCGGTTTGGCACCTCGATGTCGGCTCATCACATCCTGGGGCCGCAGTTGGTCCCAAGGGTTGGGCTGCTCTCCCATTAAAGTTGGTACGTGAGCTGGGTTTAGAACGGCGCAAGCCAGTTCGGTCCCTATCCGCTGTGGGCGCAGGAGATTTGAGAAGAGCTGTCCCTAGTATGACAAGACCGGGATGGACGAACCTCTAGTGTACCAGTTGTTCTGCCAGGAGCATCGCTGGGTAGCTACGTTCGGAAGGGATAAACGCTGAAAGCATATCAAGCGTGAAGCCCACTTCAAGATAAGATCTCCCATCGGGTCAACCGAGTAAGACTCCTCCAAGACTAGGAGGTTGATAGGCCGGGGGTGTAAGCGCAGCAATGTGTTTAGCTGACCGGTACTAATAGTCGAGGGCTTGTCCAACATACTCTCGCTTTTGCATCTTCCATGCTCGCTCGTTCATCGGACTCATTCGCGTTCAATTGTCAAATAATTTTCCACCGACTTGGTTTCGGTGAGGATAGCGCAGGGGATCCACCCGTTCCCATTCCGAACACGGAAGTTAAGCCCTGCGTCGCCGATGATACTGCCCGGGCGACTGGGTGGGAAAGTAGGTATTGCCGAGGCCGCTATTGAGAATAGCCCGTCCCTAGGACGGGCTATTCTTATGTCTGGACCCGTCTGGTCACTCGCCGATGACTCCGCGTTAGGACTCCCACCGAAATGCTCATCAGTTCCGCAACGAACCCTCGGATCAAGCACGCGGGCAAGCTGCTGAAGCAGCGCAAGTTCCGCCAGCAGCACGGTGAGTTCGTCGTGGAGGGAGTCCAGGCGGTGGCCGAGGCGCTCGCGCAGGGGTGGCGGCTGCGACAGGTCTACTACCACGACGAAAGCGTGCGATCGGAGAAGGCCCTACAGGTTCTCGACGAGTTGGACGCTCGCATCTGCATCGAGCTGACGCGACCCGTGTTGACGCGTCTCAGTGAACGTCCTGAGAACCCGGCGGAGCTTATCGCCGTCGTCGCCGCTCCGCGCGATGACCTCGCGCGCGTTCCGGTGTCCGACGACATGCTCGCCGTCGTGATGGAAGAGCCGCGCGACCCGGGGAATCTCGGCGCGGTCATCCGTACCGCGGACGCGCTGGGCGTCGGTGGGGTCGTCCTCCTGGGCCCGACGGTCGATCTGTACGGTCCGAAGACGGTGCGCGCGACGATGGGGTCCCTGTTCGCGGTACCGGTGGCGCACGTCGCCGATGTCGACGGGCTCGCCGCGTGGCTTGCGAAGGTCCGCGAGACCGCGGGCGAGCTGCGCGTAGTTGCCACCGTGGCGAGGGACGCCGGGCCGGTGCACGACCACGACTTCCGAGGCGCCACAGTGGTGGTGGTCGGCAACGAACGCCGAGGCATCAGCGACGAACTGCGCGCCGTATGCGACGCCGCCGCGACGATCCCAATGACCGGCGCCGCCGAGTCTCTCAACAGCGCGGTGGCAACATCCATCGTCCTGTACGAAGCCTGCCGCCAACGAGCCGCGGGCGCCTGACTCCGTCCCGTAACGTCCGACTGCCCTCCGCCGTATGCCTTAGCACAGGAATCCATGGGATCGCGTGTGCCCACACGATCCGTCTGGCAGCAATCTGGGGCGGAGCATGTCGAAGAAATCGAAGCGCACAATCCGGCAGTTGCAGGAGCGGAACCAGGCCCTGTTCGCCGAAGTGGAGATACTCCACACGAAGCTGAGTTCGGCCGCGCAGGAGCGTGGGGCGGTAGCGCGCGAACTTGAGACGGCCCGAGGAGAGGTGCACCACCTGCGCCCCCGCGTAGAGAACCTCGAAGGCCTCAACGAACGCCTCACGCTCATGCTCTCGAACGAGCAGGCCCTACGGATGAAGGCGTTGCCGCCGCCGAAGGTGGGCTGGTTCGCTCGGCTGATGGGTCGCAGACCGCAGGTGGTGAGCGTCTCACAGGGGTAGCCGTATGCCGATCGCGGCGGCCCCGGAGCGTCTCCACACGGCTCCCGGTTGGTTTGGCGGACGTCCGCGGCCCATCGAGTCGTTGTGCGACCGCTACGGGAACGACAACGCGCGCGGGTTCGCCGTCAGCGGCGTCGCCTCGAAGCTGTTCGAGCGGACGCGTCACATCCACGGGCACGACGCGCAGTGGGTGGAACCCCTGCAGATCGCGGCCGTCCTTCACGGCATTGGGCGCGGATTCGGCGAGACGCGACACGCAGCCCACGGCAGGAACATCATCCTCGGCCAAGGCCTGGCGGGTTTCGACGGCGATATGGTCCATGTTGTTGCGGCGGCGGTGCTGCTGCATCGCGGCCCGCTGCTTGCCGACCCCGACGCTGTGCTGGCATCACTACCCTCACACATGGCCGCTCCCGCGAGGTGCGTGGCAGCCAGTCTGCGCATCGCCGTTGCGCTGGCCGATGGCGGCGCGGAGCTGGGGCGCCTCGACGACACCCGAAGGCGCCTCTGTTGGTATGTCGAGGGATCGGCCGCCGCGGAATCGGCTGCCGCCGCGTCCGACCTGTGGAATCGCGTCATGCCGCGGCCCCTGACGTTCCGGGCAGCGGGCCCGACGCAGTACGAAGCGCGCTCTGGCGACGGCCTCCAGGCGGCGGGGTACCGGATGGCGCAAGGTCTGATCCTGACTATCCGCGAGCGCCACGGAGCGATCGCCCCTGGCGCGGCGCTAGAGGAGTTGCACCAGTTCCGCGTCGCATCGCGGCGGCTGCGCGCGGTCCTGCGCGCGACCCGGCCGGCGTTCGGCCGATCCGCCGTCACGCCCCTGTCGAATGCAATTCGCGACATGACGCGTGCGACCAACGCGGTGCGAGATCTGGACGTGATGCTGGAGGCGTTCCAGGGGTACGCCACGCCCAGGCGAGCCCCGGAGTTGTGGCGGCACATGCTGGCAGACCGCGAGGCACGCGAGCGAGAGATGCACGGCGCCCTGCATGGCGACGCGTTCGATCGGTTCCGTCGTGAGGCGGAGGCGTTCCTTGAGCGGCATCACCCCTGGAAACGACCCGCGAATCGGCGATGGGCGCGGAAGCGCGTGCGTGACGCCGCCCCAGAGCTCCTGATGCAGGGACTCGATCGCGTGTTGGGCCACAGAGACGGCGTGTCCGCCGGCGCCGAGGAGTCGCTCCACGACCTGCGACTTGCGTGCAAGCGGCTACGCTACGCCGCCGAGCTGCTGGGAGCGAAGGCGCCGGGCGTGAAGTCGCGCGTGGTAAGGCCGGTCAAGGCGATGCAGGCAAGCCTGGGCGACTGGAACGACGCGCAGGTCCATTGCGCATACGTGGCGCGCTGGGCCGATAGCGGCGTCGCCGGTGGGGGCTCCGCGGCGCTAAGGGGCATCCTGGAGGAGAACGCGAGCAAGCGGCGGCGCGCGCTACATCTGTTCAACGCGCAGTGGTCTGAGTTCGTCGCGGGCGACGCACTCGCCGGTGTGCGCGAGACGCTGGGCGTATCTACCCGGCCGATCGCAGCAACCCGGGAACTGCCGCGCCTCCGTTGACGATCTTCATCGGGCGGCCAATCCGCGAGTAGTTCACCTTCGCCGCATCGACGCCGAACAGACCGCAGACCGAGTAGTAGAAGTCCTCGACCGAGACGGGACTGTCGACGATCTTCTCGCCCGCCTCGTCGGTGGAGCCGACGACCCGCCCGCCGACGAGCCCTCCGCCCGCCATCGCGACCGTCCAGCCGTTTGGCCAATGGTCGCGGCCGTCATTCTCGTTGATCTTGGGGGTCCGGCCGAACTCTCCGAGCCACATCACCAACGTCTCGTGCAGCATGTCACGGGCGTCCAGGTCCGCGATAAGCGTCGCCATCGCCGGGTCGACGACCCCCAGCAGACGCTCTACCGACGTGAAGTTGTCCTGATGCGTGTCCCACCCGTCCAGCGACACCTCGACGCATCGCACGCCCGCCTCGGCCAACCGGCGCGCCATCAGGCAGCCCTGGCCGAAGTTGTTCATGCCGTACGACTCGCGCAGCGCCTGGGGCTCATGGTCCAGCTCGAACGCGGCGGTGAGGTCCGAGTGGATCATCTGGTCGGCCTTCTCGTATATGGCCTCGCGATCCAACACCTCGTTCGTCGTGCGCTCGGCGAAGTGCTTGTTCAGGAACGACACCATGTCCCGCCGCGCGTTGAACCTGCCCGGATACATCCCGCTCGCGTAGCCAAGGTTGTCCACGCCGGCCATCGGGTCGGGCACGAAGAAGGGGTCGTGCTCGGAGCCGAGGAAAGAGGCGTCGAACGCCGGCGAATTCAGAGCCACCGCGTTGGGGAGCTCGAACGACGGGTCACCCACCTCGGCGGACAGGATCGACGCGAACGAGGGGTGCTTGACGGAGTTCGTCGGGATGTACCCCGTGTGCATGAGGTAGCGGCCACGGCTATGGTTGCCCTCCTGCGTGGCCATCGACCGCACGAGCGTGAGATGCTTCCCCTGCTCCGCGAGCTGTGGGAGCTTGTCGGAAAGGAGCATGCCGTCGGCGCTGGTCCTGATGGCGCGGAAGGGGCCTCCGTTGGCGTGGTCGGGCTTGGGGTCGAACGTGTCCGTCTGCGTGGGGCCGCCGTTCATGAAGAGGACGATGCACCGCTTCGCCGTCGCGGGAGCCGCGATGGGCGCGGCGCGGCCTGCCGAAATAAGTCCGTCCCAGAAGACTGACCCGAGCAGACCGTACAGGCTGCCCTTGAGCATCGACCTGCGCGTGAGGTGCTTGGCGAGGAGATGCTCGCCGTCCGTCTCATCGGCGGGTCTCGAGAAGTCGGTCCCTATCCTGTCCGCCATCTGCGCGTCCTCGCGGTGGAACAGCTCCTACACGGCTAACACGATTATGCGTCGCAGGCCTCCGGCCTGTCCAACGCGGCCTTCACCGGTAAACCGACGTCGCGCCGGGAAGTTCATGCCGCCGCGCAGCCGCTCCATGCGGCGCCTGAGCGTTGCCGTACCTTGGCCCTCTGTGGCATAATGGACTTCACGGTGAGCGTAGCTCAGTTGGCAGAGCCCCTGACTGTGGATCAGGTGGTCGGGGGTTCAAATCCCCTCGCTCACCCCAACCTACCTTCCCTCTGAATGACCCGCTTCGGCGGGCTTTCGCGCTTCAGGGAACCCCGGTAACTCGCGTTCGGCGCGCCGGCCTGATCGCCTTCGGCGGCTGCCTGGGACGCCTCATCGTTCGCGGACACGTCCGGTGGCGTTGGTGTGGGCACACGTTGCGAAGCCGGCCGGTGGGACGACTCGTGCGCCTGACCGGACGGACGATGGCGGCTCGCGTGCCAGCAGCCTGATTCCGCAGCTACACCCCGTCGAGTTCCGGGCCAGAACCCGCAGCGGCTTGGGTCCCACGTCTGGCGTGCAACGCCGAGATCGCGTAGCTCACGCCGAGACCTGCCGATGCCGCGACGGCCACGACGCCAACGAGCACGATCGCCATGTACATGCCGAGAGTCCGACGGTCGTCAGCGACCTCCATAATCTGGGCGACGTTCCGCATCCCAGCCAGCCCGTTCCCCGAGGGGTTGTAGCAGGCTGCGACTCCCGCCGCGAGTCCGCCACAGCCTGCCATCAGCGCCGCCCGGAACGGGGCCAGCGCGACGCGCGGTTCTACACTCACCACCAGCCCGAGCATTGGGGCGGAGAGCGCAGCTACTGGGAGCAGCGCGTAGGAGGCGGACAGGTTGGCGATCCAGAGGGTGCCGTCGGGAAGCGG
>NYZG01000203.1 GCA_002687025.1 Candidatus Poribacteria bacterium | reverse complement strand
GTCTCCTGTCGCATCTATTCAACAGGATCATAGACAGAACTCCCCTCTCAGCGAATACACACCGAAAACCGAATAGCCCTCGGTGGGCGCGGATGTCTCATTCGCCTTTGGCGGGCCCGGCAAGGCGTGATACAATGCCCCGCCGACCGATGCGTGTCCCTGCCCGCTCGATGGAGCGTTCTGTGGAAAAGGTAAGGCGTCTCGTGTCCCTCTTGCAGAGCGGCATCGACGAGTACGACGCCGCGTCGGTGACCCTCCAGGAGGAACGACTCAAGTACCTCCGACTGTCGCTCACCGACGCGTTCGGGCGAGACGAGAACACGTCCAAGGCGTCCTGGCTGGCGCATCTGCAAGCACTGGAGAACAGCCTCAGCTCCCGCCTGAACGCCATGCGGCAAGCGGTCGTGAACGTCGGCATCGAGATGCAGCCGGAGTTGGACGAGGGAATCCGTGCGCTTGCGGCGCTAGGACCCACCGACGAGCCGGAAGAGCCCGAAACTCCGACGGAGCAGGACAAGGTCTAGCGGATGGAATTCGGGCGCATCATCGGCTCCGTGGTTGCGACGGTCAAGGACCCTTCCCTGGCGGGCGTGCGTCTCGCGGTGGTTCAGCCACTCGACGAGCTCGGCGCGGAGGTCGACCGGCCACTCGTCGCCGTGGACACGGCCGGGCAGGCCGCGATCGGGGAGCACGTCTTCTACGTCACGGGAGCCGACGCGATGATGGTGTCGGTCGAGCCACGTCCGCTGCTGCCCGTGGACGCGGCGGTCGTCGGTATCCTCCACGACGTGCACACGCCAATGTCCCGACGTGGCGACGAGACGACGCGGCCATGATGCTCGCGCGCGTCGTCGGCAAGGCGGTCTCGGTTGTCAAGCACCCGGCGTACGAGTCGCGACGACTGCTGGTCGTGCAGCCTCTCTCGACGGAGATGAGGGATCGTGGGAAGGCGATCATCGCCGTGGACTACGTCGGCGCCGGCGAAGGCGACACGGTGGTCGTGGGGGCCGGGCCGGGAGTCGCTCGACAGGTGTTCGGGCTCGGCCGCGCGCCCATCCGCGAGTTGGTGATGGCTATCGTTGACTCGGTGCACGTGGAGCCGGGGTGATCTCGCCCGCGCCCGGGCGGGCCATGTCACGCGTGGGAGCGAGCTCTGAGGCGTATCCACGCCAACGCGCCCAACGCGCCGACGAGATCGGACACGAGGTCCATCGACGTGTTCACGTACCCTCCGACGCCGGTCTCAGGCATGATGACGGTGGCGGCGAATTCGATGATCTCGTTCAGCGCGCCGACGCCGAGACCCGCCATCACCACCACGATGGACAGCGACACCCAACGCCTCGGCGCCGAAGCCAACGAGGGCAGCAGCAGGTGGTACATCACCGCCGTCGCGACGCCGAACCCCACGATGTGCACGAACTGGTCGTACCGCAGGATGTTGTAGCGCGTGGATATGGGGATCAGCATGATCCCGTAAAGCCGGTCGCCCCCGAGGAATATGCCCCCACCGCCCATGTGCAGCAACGCCCAACCGGTCAGACCCCATAGCAGTTGGGTGGGGTACGCCACGCGTCGGTTCGTCGTGACTATGAGCGCGAGAAAGACGACAATGACGCCGATGTACAGCAGGAACTCGTAGTTCTGGCGCGAGAGGAACAGCAGCGTGAACGCCGGCAGGGCGATCAGGTGAACGACAAGCACCGGTATCTGGTCTCGGCGGACGATCGGTCCACGATCCATCGACCCAGTTTGGGACCCATCTTGGGACATGTGGTCTCCCTCGCGCGCGGCTGCGCATCGGCGTCGTGGCGGGCCCGACTCCGGGCACTGTGGCACATGCCGCATGCCGCCGCA
This sequence comes from Candidatus Poribacteria bacterium, assembly GCA_002687025.1. Classification (GTDB taxonomy): domain Bacteria; phylum Poribacteria; class WGA-4E. The sequence continues at coordinate 8,461 of NYZG01000203.1, read as the reverse complement.
ATGGCCGTCGCGGGCATGAGTGGCGTGGGGATCGGGCGCGGCGATCGGCGGGAGCGCGTGCCGCATTGAGACGGCTAAGCGAGACACTTGGCGTTCGGAGGGGCGAGGGCAAGCCCACCCTTCTGCTCTTCGCCGGGTTCTTCCTCATCGTCGCCGCGGTCATCACGGGCAAGACGGCGCGTGACACGTTCTTCCTGGCCCGCTTCGACAGAACCTACCTGCCCTTGATGTTCGTGGCGCAAGCCGTCTTCGTGACGGCAACCGTCCCCATACTGACCCGGTTCTCACGCAGCCTCCACCTGTCACGCGCGCTCTTCCTTGGCGCGGTCATGACGGCGATCCCGTTGGCGATGTCGCAGTTGCATGTGAAGGGCCTCGTCGTGCCGGCGGTGTACGTGCTGGTCGAGGTCGCGACGGTCGTCGTGATGACGCAGTTCTGGCTCCTGTCGGGGAGCATATTCCACTCGCGGCAGGCGAAGCGTCTGTACGCGCTGGTCGCAAGTGGCGGCTCGGTCGCGGCCATCGCGGTGGGCATGGGGGTTCGTCCGTTCGTGGCCGCGTTCGGGTCGGAGCCTCTGTTGGTGGCGTCGGCGGGCCTGTTCGTGGTGGGGGCGGGCGTGGCTTCGCTCGCGCGGCCGAGCGGGCCTCCATCGCGCGTGGAACGATCCGCCGCCCCCGCCCCCGCCGCCGGCGCCCCGCGCGCGCGGATGAACCCGTACCTTGTGTCGATCGCGGCGCTCATCGGTGTCACCGCCGTGGCGACTACGATCGTGGACTATCTGTTCAAAATCGTCGCTGGGCAGGCGTATCCCGAAGAGGCACAGTTGGCGGCTTTCTTCGGGTCGTTCTACGCGTTCACCGGCGTCGCCGGGCTTCTCATCCAGCTGTTCGCCACTGGTCGGGTGATTCAGCGCTTCGGAATACTAGGCGGGTTGCTGCTTCTGCCGTTGAGCCTGAGCGTCGGCTCGTTGGCGGCGCTTCTGCGTCCGGTGCTGCTCAGCGTGATCCTCGCGAAGGGGTCGGAGCAGATCGTCAAGCAGACGACGCATCAGGCATCGCTCCAGTTGCTCTGGGTGCCGATCGACACGGCTCAGAAGCGCGTGAGCAAGCCGTTTGTGGACGGGCCGGTGAAGATGGTCGCGGAGGGCGCCGCCGGGGTGCTTATCTTCCTCGTTGCTCCGCTGGGCGGTCTGCGTTGGCTGAGCGCCATCGCATTGGCTTTGGTCGGCGCATGGCTGTTCATCTCGGTCCGCGCGAGGACAGGTTACATCGCGTCCTTGGCGACAGGCCGCCGACTGGATCTCGAGGACCTGGAACTGGACGTTGCCGACCCGCACGTCACGGACACCGTTGACCGGATGCTGCGGTCGGGTGTCGAGACGCAGCAGGTAACGGCGCTGGAACTCATCGAACAGGTGGCCCCCGAGCCCTGGGCCGAGTCTTTGGGCGCTCTGTACCGCGGGGGGTCGGCCCTGGTGCAGGAGAAAGTCCTCACCGTCGCAGGCGACTCCCCCGCGGTCATCGCGAACGACGAGCTGGTCGCGACCATCGAGCGGCAGGATTCCCTCGCGGCGCAGGCTACGCTGCTTATCGGACGGCGGCGCGCGCCTGGAGTGGCTCCCATGCTGCGGGAGTTGCTCGATCATCCCGAGCCGGCGCAGCAGGCGGCGGCGGCCGTGGCGCTGCGCGGATTGCGGGCGGACGCCGAAGGCTCCGCCACACGCCGCCTGCGCGAGTTGCTCTCATCCGAGGACCCCGTCGAACGCGAGGCTGCGCTCGTCGCGGCGCGCCACGAGCCGGAGTTCGTGCCGGAGGACGTGCTCATCGCGTCGCTTTCGGGCGAGTCGTCGTCGGCGCGGCTTGCCGCTCTGCGCATCGTCGACGCGTCGCCGAGGCCGTCGCTGCTGCCGGCCGTGGCGCAGACTTTGGGCGACCCGGAGACGCGCGTCGTGGCTCGACACACGCTGCGCGCCTTCGCGGAGGAGGATGTCCTATACGACCTCAACAGGGCGTTCCGGCGACCCGACGCTTCCCGCGATCTGCGCGTGGGGATCGTCCGAGCCATCCGCGACGGCGCCAGTGCCGGCAGCGTGCGGTCCATGCTCGACCTGCTCGACCGGCACGATCTGATGGCGGACACCGAGTCGGAAGTCGTCGACGCGCTGCTACACCTGGCGAGGGCAACGTCGATGCCCGCGCGCGCCGACCGACGGGTGCTCGTGCATATCCGGCGCGTGGCGAGTCGGGCGTATTGGCGATTCGCGGCCGAGGCCCTGATCGCCGGTGAGGACGCGGCCTGCCTTCTCGTACGCGACCACTACCATCAGCTCGCCCGGGGCGATGTCGCGACGCTCCTGAAGCTGTGCGTCTTGTCGCGGCCACAGACGCCGGTGGAGACGATCGCGTACAACGTGGACACGCGAGGGGACGGGCTTGCGGACTCGCTGGAGGTTCTCGATAATGTCGTGCCGCGCGAGGCGCGCGATCTGGTGATGCCGCTGGCGGAGGCGCGGTCGGTCGCGGAGAAGGTGACCGCGGGCATGGGCATGGGGCTGGAACTGCCCAGCGAAGCGCATCAGGCGATCGTGCCACTCATCGAGTCACCCCGGGAGTGGCTCGCCATGGTCGGGAGCGCGTGCGCCGACGATGCCGTTCTCGGCCTGGTGGACTGGGATTCCGCCACGATCTCGCGGGCCGACGCCGACGACCTCCCGGCCTACATGACCCGCTACGCCGAACGCCTGACGGGTAACGCCTCACCGAGTAATGAGCAGCGGATGTATTCCGAACTAGAGAAGACGGCATACCTCAAGTCAACGGGCTACTTCCGGGACATCCCCGGGGAAGAGGTGTTCTACATCGCCCAGGTCGCGGAGGAGCAGCATCTCGCCGACGGCCAGTCCCTGTTTGAGGACGGCGATCCGGGCCACTCCCTCTACGCGGTCATCGAGGGGGAGATTCTGCTGCACAAAGGCGGGCGCGAGGTGAACAGGACGCCGCCACTCGAACTGTTGGGCGAGATGGGCATCATCAACCAAGCCCCGCGTTCACTTGGCGCGGTCGCGGTCGGGCCGACGATCCTCCTCAGGATTAGCGAGGAGGACTTCCTGCACATCCTCGAAACGCGCGCAGACGTGATGAAGGGCGTCATGCGGCAGGTCATGCAGCGGCTGGACCGCCTTACCATCCTCTACGCCGAGGCCCTGGCCGGGGACTGATGACCTGACCACGCCCCTCCGCTCCGCCGCGCCGACTCACCGTGGAAGCCGCTTCATCAGCGCGAGCACCTGAGCCCGTAAGGTACAGCGCAGACCTCCGGGTCGCTCTCTCCAACAGCTTGACGGAACACCGTGTATCTCTGACGATACCTGGGTCCGCCTGAGCGTCGTCCCGCCTGGAACTCGCCCCGGCGTTCTCCATCTCCGCGCGCCTAACTCGATCGAGGACACTGATGAAGCGCCGCGATTTCCTCAGAACGTCGGCAATGGTGACGGGCGTTCTCGCGGCAACCGAAGCAGGCGCCAAGCAGGACACGAGCGCCCTGTTGACCGACGCCGCTTCCCCTCTCGACGTAGCGTCCGTCGGCCCTCCAACACGGTACTTCGTCGATGTCGAGCGATATCGCTTTGATCGACCGGACATCAGTAACGGCGACTTCTATCCGATCCCGCAGGACGAGGTCACGCCAGCCAGCTACCTCCGCTGCATGGATGCGATGGATGTCGAAGGACTCGCCGCCCGGCCGGGACGTGGGATGGATGGGCCTCGAGCGTTCGTTCCGGTGCTCGCGAAGTACGCGCAGACTGGGGATGCGACGTGGGGCGATGCCATTGAGGCGATGCTGCGAGCGTTCCACGCAGAGATGCAGCGACAAGTCGCTGAGAACAAGTGGTTCTGGCAGTTCGAGCACCCGGCCACGCTGATCCCGCTCTACCGGCAGCATCTGATCGAAGCGGGCGCGATGACTGCGGGCGCCGGTTGGTTTCGCGACATGTGGCTGTATTACTGTCGCAACCTGCATGTCTGGGACTCCGAGCCGACGGAGTGGCGCGGCCCGTGCCATCGTTCGATGCCGGAGGCCTACTCCAAGGGGTTGGCCGCGGCGTGGTACCCCGACATTCCCGAAGCCGCGCGGTGGCGAAGCTACTCGAAGCTTGTGTTCCGTGATTTCTGGCGGAACAAGGACACGCCACAGAACGACACGGGATACATGATGGGCCCGCTCATCGTGCTGACCTGCGGCGGCGATCTGTGGGCTGGAGACGACCGTGTTTACACGGATCCGGGCATGACGCGCCTGTGGGATCGCCTGCTGGTCGAGGTGACTCCAGACGGGGCTGTAAACCCGTACGGCCCGAACGGAGGATGGAACAGCACGGCTGCATATCGCCTCGCGATGTTGGAGCGGGTCGCCGCCAAGACAGGCGACGGTCGCTATCGATACGTCGCGCACAAGCTACTCAACTACCTACGGTACCAGGCATCAGGGTCTTACCGACTGGATGGGCAGGGCCACTGGCTCATCGCCCTTGCCTACCTGTTCGCGGATGAGTCCGTCATCCCGAGTCAGCCAGAGGCAGGCTCCCTGTGGAACAAGCGCATGGAAGCCGTGCGCGTTCCGCACACCGACAAGGCCATCACGGAGCGGCTGATCGGCGATGCGGACCCGCACGAACAGCGAGGCCACATATGCTGCAGTTGGCACATGACCGGACAGGAATGGCCGGACAAGCTGGTCCTGCGAAGCGGCTGGGGCCCCGGCGACTTCTTTGGGCTGGTGGAACTCCATCCCACGAGCTTTCCGGCTAACTCCGGCGGGATCATGGGGCTCAACCGCTGGGGCGCGCCGTTCACTCAGATCGTCACCAGCAAAGGCGACTCGCCGGAGAACCGGGCGCAGATCGAAGACACAGGCGGCTCCGTTCGGCTCCGCTATCACGCGGACGAGATGCGCATCGACGAATACTGGCGACAGGGCCAGATGCCCGACATCCGATCGAGTGTCGCGTACTTCGAGGAAACGGCGACGGCGACGTACGCCCGACTCCGCGTCGAGAACACCGACGGGTTGCCGGTGGTGTACGAGCGCGAGTTCGTCTTCGCCAAAAACCGGTTTCTGGCATCGCGCGAGACCGTTACGTTCGGGGAAGCCTTCCCTGCCCGTGTGGCGCCCATCTGGAATACGCAGAACGTCGGGCCTCAGATCGGGAGTCACTGGGCGAACACGTTCATCAGCGCGCCTGTGGGGGACAACGGGCGTCGCAGCATGAGAACTCCCCCGGTGGACCTCCTTGTCTGGTTCGCGCCGCGCGTGGATGCCCAACTACAGGTGGTGGACCGGTTCACGGCCGATCCCAGAACGGAAGCGTGTCCGACGCAACTGCGGTACGTGTGGGAGGGTGACGTCACGCCAGGCCAGCGACTCAGCTTCACGCACGTGCTACTGCCGCACATGCCTCACCGGGCACGCGCAACGACGAATAACCCCAACCCCGGGGCCAGAGGCGCGTACCGAAGTGAGTTGGAGGCGACGGCGGGGGCCTCGGGAATCCAGGTCCTACGCGATGACGTGGACGTCACCGTCCTGCGGTTGGCTCTGGAACCGGACCGGGTAGAGTGGGTGGCGTTCAACCCGCTGCGAGAGTCCGTCGAGTTCGCTTCTGGCGTCACCAACGCGCCCTATGGCTATTCGGCGGAGCCGGCGCTCAACTGAGTTCCTACGGCCGGCCCACCCGCCGCTAGGCGTGGCATCCCCCCGGATGGCCAGGGCATGGCGCTTGCCACTCCGTGGCGTGTAGTGATCGGAACGTGTCAGGCCCGACGTCGCGGGTGATTTGCACGTCGACTGTCCATGCGACAGAATCCCAATAGCCGACACGCTCCGTCACGGCAGCTCAGAGGGCCGCCTTGAGACGCCGCAGCCAAGACAGTGCGTGTCTACGTCGCGTTCTTCGCGCGGCTGGCGGATCTGCCGGGGTATCTCGACAGCAGTTGGCGGGACGTCATCGGCTACAGCTGTCTGCGGCTACATGGCAGCCGCGAAGCGGCGGAGGAAACCGCAGGGCAGGCGCCGAAGTCACGATGGCCCCGAGGCGGTTTCCGCGCTACGGCTCGGTGGTTCAACGGTGAGTGGGACGACCCCCGCGGAGGACGCGCTGATGGGACGCCTGTCTGACCTTGAGCGTCGCGTCCGGGCTCTGGCGCCTTTCCGGGTCGCGCTCGCGGCTCTGGTTCTGTTCCTGGGATCCGGGGCGGTTATTCCCGCGCGGGCGTCCAACACCTGGATCGCCTTCTCCTCGATGCGCGACGGCGACCAAGAGATCTACGCCATGCGTCCCGACGGAACCGGCTTGCGCAACCTGACGCGCGACCCCGCTCACGACGGGTTGCCGATGTGGTCGCCCACGCGCCGCCAACTCGCCTTCTGGTCGAACCGCAACGGCGAGAACGCGCTCTACGCCATGAAAGTGGATGGGTCCGACGTGCGCAAGCTCATTACGGCGCCGCCCGAGACGTACCACTGGGCATGGTCGCCGGACGGGAAGCGCTTCGCCTATATGTTGAACCGCGACGGAGATCGCGATATCTACGTCATGGGCTCTGACGGAGGACGCGAGCGCAACATCTCAAACCACCCGGCTTGGTGGGAGGCGTCGCCGGCGTGGTCGCCTGAAGGCGAGCGCGTTGCATTCGTGTCGAACCGTGATGGACCACGCAGGATCTACGGCGTGGATGCAGACGGGCGGAATGCAGAGCTGCTGATAGCCCCCGGCGCCGTCGAGGAGGACCCGGCATGGTCGCCGGACGGGAGCCGCCTGGCGTTCCTGTCCCGGCGCCGTGATCGACATCGCAAAGATGTCTGGATAGCTGATGTCGGCGGCGCCAATGCGCGCAACCTCACGCTGCCCGCCGACGGCGAGCTGGAAAGCGATTCATCAAGGCCCGCATGGTCCCCAGATGGCATGCAGATCGCGTACGGGTCGGGGCCACCTGGGGAACTGACGATCGACGTACTCATTACGAACGTGGACACCCCCGACCCGACGAATCTGACGGAACACCCGGCTCGCGACTCGTGGCCGGTGTGGTTCGACCCACGAGGACTGGTGGTGTCCCCGCTGCACAGCCGGCTGACCACCTGGGGATGGCTCCGTCACGCTGGCGTGGGGAGACGCTGATGGCGCAGCCGTCTGACATCGGGCGCCGCGTCCGTCCTCGCGCGCCCTTCGGCGCCGCGTTCGCGGTCTCGATTCTGCTCCTGGGATACGGAGCAGATGTGCCGGCACAGGCGGCCAACACATGGATCGCCTTCTCCACGGCGCGCGACGGCGAGAGAGATCTACGCCATGCGCCCCGACGGAACCGGCTTGCGCAACCTGACCCGGAACGCGGCCGATGACAGGATGCCGATGTGGTCGCCCGGGCGCCGGCGCCTCGCCTTCCGGTCGAACCGCGACGGCGAAGACGCCATCTACACCATGAACACGGACGGGTCCAGCGTGCGCAAGCCCTTCACGCCGCCACCCGACATCGGCAGATTGGCATGGGCGCCCGATGGGAAGCGCTTCGCCTTTGCATCCAAGCACGACGGGAGCCGCAGGATCTACGTGATGGACTCCGACGGCGGGCGCCAACGCCGGATCACGAACGACGTGAACACTCTGGCATACGGCGCAGCTTGGTCTCCCGACAGCACGCGCGTCGCCTTCACCTCCAGCCCCAATGGACCCCGCATGATCTTCTGGGTGGCGGCGGATGGACGGATCTTGGACCCGACACCGCTGGTTGTCCCGGCCGGCGTTGAGGAAGACCCCGCGTGGTCGCCGGACGGTCGTCGCGTGGCGTTCCTGTCCCGACGCCGTGACTGGGTCCGTAAGGACGTGTGGATTGCGGACATCGGCGGCGCCAATGCGCGCAACCTCACGCTGCCTCCCGACGGCGCACCGGAGAGGGATGCATCAGAACCCGCGTGGTCCCCGGATGGACGCCGCGTGGCGTACGCGTCGTGGCGACGTGGCATACCGGTTTTCAACTACGAGCTCTTCGTCACGGACGTGGCCAATCCTGGCCCGGCGCAGCTGACGGAACACCCGGCGCACGATGACTCCCCGGTGTGGTTCGATCCGCGAGGACTCGCCGTGTTGCCGCTGCACAGCCGCCCGACCACGTGGGGATGGCTCCGCCACACCCGCGGGAGGACGCGCTGATGAAACATCTGCCCGACGTCGGACGCCCCGTCCGAGCGTGGATGCGGGCCCGTGCCGCGCCAGCGATCGCAATGGCGGCTTTCCTCCTGGGATACGGCGCAGATGTGCCGGCACAGGATCGCAACAGTCGGATCGCCTTTTCCACAGAGCGGGACGGGAACTACGAGATCTACGTGATGCGCCCCGACGGAACCGGGCTGAGCCGCCTCACCCAAAACCCCGCGATGGACACGCTACCGATGTGGTCGTCCACG
>NYZG01000202.1 GCA_002687025.1 Candidatus Poribacteria bacterium | reverse complement strand
CCGTAGTGCTGATCGAGCAGCACCTTGGAGAGCATGTGCGGACCCGTCGACGTGAACTTCAGCGCGCTGGACGTGAGGTCCCTGAACGACTCGTAGTCGTACGCCAGGTTCAGCGTTCCCGGCCCGATGTCGGACCGCACGACGCCTGCGGGCCGACGCCGATACCGCAACTGCTCGTCGCGTCGGAACTCGGCGATGTCCCGCGCGGTAATCGCGGTGTCGATGCCGCCCATTTGGCCGATGAAGTAGTCTATCATCCCGTTGGTCTCGGGATGGTTGACGTCGAACCGGTACAGTTCGCCGTCGGCGACCACATCAATTCCGGCGAGCTCCTGCGTGCGTAGGACGACCATGGTCGCGTCACGCAGGTGGGGCGTCGAGGGATACGCCTTCAGCCAATCGGGAGTGGGGTAACTACCTACGACGGTCGTCAGAATCTCCGGCTCGGCCACGCTCGTCTCCCTGACGCGTCGCGTCGGAGGTCGCCGCGTCATTGCGACGCGGCGACCGGGTCGTTACGACTGCTTACTGGGACTGCTTGATGACAGCCCAGGTCGTGACGGCCTTCTCGCGTGGGTCCACGGCGAGAACGCCCATGCCGATGCCCAGCTCATACATCGTCTCGATGTCCTCTTGCGGCAGCGCGACGTTGAAAATCGCGACCTCGTCCATCGCGGCGGCGCCGTAGCGGTCGCCGCCACAGCAATCGTCAAAGCCGATGTTCACGGGGCCTGCGTCGACGACGAGGGGCGTCTTGCTCACTTCCAGCTCACTCAGCAGCTCCGCGTCGACATACAGCTTCCACTCGCCATTGGCGCTATCGAAGGTGCCCGTGTACATATGCCACTCGGTGATATCCGCGGGCCCCGCCGCGCCGTCGTTCCATCCACCCGGCAGGTTCCAGCATCCGCCGTTGCAGACCGGGAACGCGACGAGGACGCCGCCCTGGTCGGGATGCAGAATGTAGGCGTCGCGCTTCTCGATCATCCACCCGTTCTGGCTCCACCCTGGCGTGGTGCTCTGCACCCACGCGGAGAGGGTGAGCGCCTCGGAAGGGTTCTCGTGGTCGGGTACTTTGACGTAGGACGCGGCGCCATCGAACAGGAGCGCTTTGCCGAACGGGCCGTCGACCCAGTCTGGGCTTGCGATCAGGTCGGCGTCGAGACCCATTTCCGAGGAGTCCGCCGCGTTGCCGCCAGAGCCCTCGTCGAACAGCCATATGCCTACGGCCGTCTCGGGGTCGATGACGGCGAAGCTGACGTTGGCCAGCGTGAACGCCAGCCCGACCGTCGTGACGCACGCGGCCAGGCGAGACGTGAATCGCGTATGCCTCATTCGTGTTCCTCCCGTGCGCGGCGCGCGGCGCCGCGGCGTTGTGTCCGGGGAGCGTACTCCGACGCGGAGTACGGTCGCAACTATCCGGCCCTTAGTTTGACGCCCCTCGGCGCGCGGTGTTACGGTATTCGCAGCTTCCTACGACCCGCACCCGAGCCATCGCATCGGAGCCCATGGACGCCCAAGCCATACGCGCGCTCAACGCCGAAATCGAGCAGGAAAGCCAATACTGCGAGACGATGCTCAAGGAGATCGGCCGGGTTATCGTCGGGCAGGAGCCGCTGCTGACGCGGCTTCTCATCGGATTGCTGGCAGACGGACATCTGCTCCTCGAAGGCGTTCCCGGCCTCGCGAAGACGACGGCGGTGAAGACGCTCGCGGACACCATCGAGGCGCGCTTCAGCCGAATCCAGTTCACGCCCGACCTGCTGCCCGCCGACATCACGGGCGCGGTGATATACAACCAGAACGACGGCACATTCACTGCGAGGAAGGGGCCGCTTTTCGCCAACATCGTCCTCGCCGATGAGATCAACCGGGCCCCCGCGAAGGTGCAGTCAGCCCTGCTGGAAGCCATGCAGGAACGACAGGTCACCATCGGCGATAGCACGTTTCCATTGCCGACGCCGTTCCTCGTGCTCGCCACGCAGAACCCGATCGAGCTGGAGGGCACCTACCCGCTACCCGAGGCGCAGGTGGACCGATTCCTGTTCAAGCTCCGCGTGTCGTACCCCGCGCGCGACGAGGAGATGGACATCCTGCGTCGTGAGACACAGGTCGAACGCGCCACGGCCTCTTCCGTGGTCGCTACCGAGCAGATCGCCCGGTCGCGCACGACGGTTCGACGCATATACATGGACACGCGGATAGAGGAATACATCGTCGATCTCGTCCGGGCGACGCGTGAGCCGGAGCAGGTCGGGCTCGGCAGGCTTGGGCCGCTGATAGACTACGGCGCCTCGCCCCGCGCGACGATCTTCCTCGCCCTCGCATCGAAGGCGCACGCCTACCTGAACCGCCGCGCCTACGTCACACCCGACGACATCCACGCCGTTGCCGCCGACACGCTCCGACACCGGCTGGTCCTCTCGTACGAGGCCGAGGCCGAGGAAGCCACCGCCGACGACCTGCTCGACGAAATCCTGCGGGCAGTCGAGGTCCCATGATGGCCGACACGCACGGCTCGGACATCTCCCCGGAGATATTCAAGAACGTCCGCCGCATCGAGATGGCCGCGTTGCGCCTTGTAACCCATCTCTTCACCGGCGAATACAGCAGCGTATTCAAGGGACAGGGGATGGAATTCGCCGAGGTGCGCCCATACGAGCCCGGCGACGAGATCCGCTCTATCGACTGGAACGTCACCGCGCGCATGCGCCAGCCGTACGTGAAGCGCTACGTCGAGGAGCGCGAGTCGATCATGATGCTGCTCGTGGACGTTAGCGGGTCGCTCTCGCGGGCGGGCTCGCGGATGCTCAAGAGCCGCCTCTCCGCCGAGGTGGCCGCCGTGTTGGCGTTCGCAGCCATCCAGAACAACGACAAGGTCGGGCTCGTCCTCTTCACCGATCGCGTCGAGAAGTACGTCCCGCCGAGGAAGGGCAGGCGGCACGTCTTGCGCGTCGTGCGTGAGATGCTGACGCATCGACCGGAACACGTCGGCACGGACCTGAACGCCGCCTTGGAGCTTTTCGCGCGAGTCACCAAGCGCAGGAGCACGGCGTTTCTCCTGAGCGACTTCCACGCGCCGGAGTACGAGCGGGCGCTACGTTGGGCGGCCGCGCGCCACGATGTCGTCGCGTTGGACATCCACGATCCGCTGGAGGAGGCGCTCCCCGCGACCGGCGTCATGCGCTGGGTGGACGCCGAAACCGGCAAGCTGAGGCTGACGAGGACGGGAGTCAAGCTGCAAAATGCCGATAGACTGGAGGAGGAGCGTCGCACGCTGTTCCATCGGATGCGGATCGACCGGATAAGGCTGAGCACGGCCGAGCCGTATGTCGAGCCCCTGCTGGCGTTCTTCCGACGACGCGAACGCAGGCGGCAATACGCGTAACGCCGCGCGAGAAGGTGGCGTTGCTAATCTACAGGAATCGTCTTCGCATGTCGTGTGCCCCACCGTACGTAGCAGGTCGGAGGAATCAGGAGATGAGAGCGCGAACCCGCCTATCCCTATGGGCAGCAGGGGTTGCCGTTTTTCTGTTGTGGTCGTGGGCCATGTTGGTGGCCTGGTCGAATAGTGTCGCCGCCTTCCTCGTCCTGGGGTCGGTGTCGGATAGCGTCGGCGTGCCGTTGGATGGATGGACGGTCACCGTCGCGAACGGGTCCCGATGGGAACTCGTCACGGAAACCGGGGTGGATGGCGATCCCGGCGTATACCAGATATTCCAGCTCGACTTCGGGTCCAACAACGCCGCGAGCTCCGGCGACGTCATCACGGTGACGTTCGACGGGCCCGAAGGCGAGACGCATTCCGAGGAGCGCACCCTCACCGAGGACGACGTCACGAGCGCGTCGATCGAGGTGAGCCATCAGACATCCGCGGAGCCGCCCCCGCCCACGGTAGACGCGATTGAGCCGCTCACCGCGAAGCAACTGGGCGGCGAGACCATCACCGTTACCGGGACGAACCTCGAAGTCGGGGCCGTGCTGGTGATCGGCGACATCGAGGTACCTCTGGATGTCGCGGGGGCGACTGACGCGACAGCGGTGCTGCCCGCGCTACCGGTCGGGCCATCTGGGGTCGTCGTGCGCAATCCCGACGATCGCGAAGGGGTGTTCTCGGGCGTGCTGACGATAGAGCCCGCGCTGGCGGCCGACATCTCCGGCGACGGCGTGGTGAACATACAGGACCTTGTGACGGTGGCGCTGGAGTTCGGTGAGTCGGGCGCGGACCTCACTGGAGACGTCAACGGCGACGGCGTCGTCAACATCGTCGATATCGTGACGATCGCGCGGGACTTCGGATTGTCGGTCGTGGTGGCGGCTCCGGCGCTGTCTCCGGCTGGGGACGCGCGCGTCGTCGCGGCGGCGCGGACCGTCGTGGGCTCGGACGCGTTCGCGCTCGACCTGTTCCTGCGGGACGTGTCGAGCGGCCTGGACGGCGTCGGCGGCTATGACGTGGAACTCGCGTTCGACCCGTCGCAGCTTCGCCTCGTAGGCATGGACGAAGGTGACATGTTCGACGACGCGGGCGTGGTGTTCCGTCAGACGCATACGGCCGCGGAGGCCGCGGCCGGGACGGCGCGACTCCTCGCGGTTCCTCTCACCGAAATGGCGTCCTCGGGCGAAGGCGACGTCGGCACGTTGCGGTTCGAGGTCCTCGGGAGTTGGGACCGCGCGCTACGCAGCCTGCGCATCGTCCGCGCCGATATCGCGGACAGGCAAGCGCGGGGCCTACGCTCGACGCTGACGCCTCTGGTCCGCGACATGCGCCTGACAGCCGACGGTCGCACGATGGCGGGACAGAACTACCCGAACCCGTTCAACCCGGAGACGTGGATTCCGTATCAGCTCACGGAAGACGCGGACGTTACCGTTCGCATCTACAGCGCGGACGGGTCGGTCGTGCGGACGCTGGACCTCGGCCGCCAGCCGGCGGGTGGATACGTCGGCCGCGACGGCGCGGCGTATTGGGACGGCTCGAACGAGACGGGCGAGAAGGTCGCCAGCGGCGTGTACTTCTACGAGTTCCGCGCCGGGTCGTACTCTCAGGTGCGCCGCATGGTGATCCTGAAGTAGCCGACAGTCTTATCTGCGTCTGCTATTGCGCGCCGGTGGATTCCATCGGCGCGCTTCCATGTACAGGATGCTCGATGTGGAGAGCATGGCAGAGCTTCTTCACGCCTGTGATCTTGGGCGACAGCTCGAGGGCGCTGACGAGAGCATCACGGGCGGCGTCGCTGTAGTCGTGTTCGGTCGCCAGTAGAAGCTGCGCCAGGGACTTGTAATACGCCGCCCTCCCTCGCCGAGACACGCCGAGATCGAAGACGGGTTCGAGCGCCTCGTCGGGCGTGGCATCCCATACACCCTCCGCGGCTGCCTCACGGATGCGCCGCATGTAGAGCGTCTTCAGGCGGTCGTGTATCTCCACCATGAACTTGCGGAAGTAGGGGCGTCTCCGTTCTCGCGTGACGGTGAGTTCGTAGAGCGTGATCGCCGCGTGCCAGCGGCCGCTGCGCTCCAGGGCCTCGGCTAGCAGGAACTCGCAATCGCGCGCGTCGTTGTAGTCGAGGTGCTTCGGCAGGTCCAGGTCCGCGACGGTCATGCCGGTCTTTTCGAGGAACGCGGCGAACATGTCGAGCGCCTCGTCGGCGTGCTCCGCCAGGAGCAGGTCGAACGCCTCGTAGGCCATGCCGTCGGGCGTTGTCGGGCGCGGCCGATCGGCGCGGAAGATGCCGGCGTCCTTGTCGTACGCAGATCGGCGCGCCGAGTCGGACAGCACCTCATACGCGCGAACGACTTGCAGGAAGCGGTCGCGGGTCGTGGCGTCGGCGTTCGGGTTCTTGTCCGGGTGGTGTTCCTTGGCCAGCCGCCGGAACGCCTCCCGGAGTTCCCCGGCAGTCGCGCATGATGAGACGCCCAAGGCGGCGTAGTGATCCACCGTCGCCCGCATGATTCCCCTGCCTGTGTGATGGAGCAGGGGAATGCTTCCATAGAGGCGGGGCATCGTCAAGCGTTGCCGCGAGAGATGCGCGCGGCTACTTCGGCGGGAGCGTCCGCGCGAACGCCAACCCCCGCTCAAGCCACTCGGCGATGCCGTCGTCCGTCTCGTACCCCGCCGACTCCACGAATACCATCCCCCGCATGGGCCGTCCGGTGAAGTCCATCTCGCGCGCGTTGGGCTGCGCCAGCGCGGCTTCGTACGCGTCCTTGCCGACGCGGACCATGAGCGTGTCGTCACCCGTCACGCCGCACACCATGTTCCCGTTGAGCATGAAGCAGTGCCCGCCGAACATCCGCCGTTCGGTAGTGTCTGCCGCCGCGCGCAGCGTGTCACGTACCCTGATGACCGACGCGCTATCGTCGGGTCGCGCTGCCTTGCCCATAGTTCCCCCTGTGAGTGTGATCGCCATCCCCCAATGCGTCGGAGGCCCGGGCACGTCAACAGAACGTCCTGCGACCGGCGTCCATTTCACGAAGCCCCTCGGCCGAGTCGGCGACGCGGGCATCGCGACATGGGCCATCGCGTGCGCATCCATGTCCGGATTGGTATACTGCTATCGTCGATCTTGCCCGACGCCCGCGCGGCCCTACGCGAGGACAAGAGTCATGTCGCCTCTTCGGCCGAATGTCCACCTGCCACTTGCCGTCCTGTCCACATTCCTTATGGCTGGCGCCACGGTCGGCGGCGGCGCTGCGCCCGGAGACACGGCCACATCGCTGATGGAGCGTGCCTATGCCCTCCACTTCGAGCGGAAGCAGTTCGACGACGCCATCCGCGCGTACGATGGTGTGGCTACCCTCTACCCGTCATCCCCGCGGGCGCCTGAGGCGCTGTTCCGCATCGCGAACATCCACCATTGGGAGTACGTGAATCCGAAGCCGGCGATGGAAGCCTACGAACGCGTCGTCGTCGCCTACCCGTCGTCCGAATACGCCGTCGAGTCCATCATCCGCATTGGCGAATGCCACGCCCGTCTCGGGGAGTACGCGGCCACGGTCGCGCGCTGTGACGACGCCCTGCGGGACCACCCGGATTCGGTCCACGCGCCGTTCGCGATGCTCACCAAGGCCAAAACCCTCCAGTTCGACATCGGCGACCGAGAGGCAGCCGAAGCCACCTATGAGCGCATCGCGGACCAACATCCCGACACGAAGTACGGACGCGAGGCGCGACTGTGGCTGATCCGCGGCCGGTCCAAGTCGGAGGGCCGCGCGACGAATCGGAGCGAAGAGCGGGTCAAGCTCGGGGAATACCGCCAGATTCAGGCGGAGGCGTCCGATGTCCAGTTGCGCGCGACGGCGCAGTACATGATCGCCTTCAGCCACTACCTCCTCGGCGACCACAAGGGCGCCATCCGCGAGGCAGAGGGCCTGCTCACCGACTATTCCGACACCTACGACGACCAGTTGGCGCAGACGCACGCGTTCATCGCGAGCATGTACAAACGGCTGTCGCGACACGACATGGAGCTCGAATGGGCGGCGAAGGGGCTGGAGGAGCATCCCAACAGTCTGCACACCGAGCGCCTGCGGCAGGCCGTCGCGAGCGCGCGCCGCAGCGCCGCACTCCCGCCGACGACCCCCGGGCCGGCCGACGAAGCGCCCAACGTCATTGAGGATATCGGAGGGTTCCTCGCCGACTTGCGGCACGTCGAGCGAGAAGGACACGCCGCGGCGCGGCGTCTGCTGCGAGACCACCTGCGAGCGGGCGGCGGCCGTAGAGCTCTGTTCGATGCTGCGGCCAAGATGACGCATTCGACCGACGCGGCCGCGCGCCACGCGGGGCTTGTGGTCGTGGTTGAGATCGGCACGCTGTCGGGAAGGAGCCGCTCCGACGCGATGCGCGCGGAGGCGTTTGCCGTCGTCCTGCGCGCCGCGGAGACGGAGGATGACCCGCACAACCTACGCCTACTCGCGATGGCGGCACACAGCTTCGACGAACGCGCGGGGATTCCCATGCTGCGCGGCCTGGCGGAGGCGCGCGATTCGCTGGCCGCGCGCTGGGCGTTGGAAGGCTTGGGGCATCTCGGGGCCCGGCATCCCAGTGAATTGGAGGCCGTCACGCCCTACCTGGTGACACGCCTGGATGCCGCCCTCAACGACATGATCTGGAGCAACGACGGCGTGGCAGCCGTCGTCGTGAAGGCTCTGGGTCGACTGGACGATCGCCGCGGTCTACCGGCCCTCCAGAAGGCGTTCAGGCTGTATCCCGTCGCTCTGGCGCGCGACTGCGCTAGCGCCGCGGAGCAGATGACGAAACGCAAGGCCGGGAGAGACACCGGCGGCGCGCCGCATCCCATCACGCCGGAGGATGTCGTCAGCGCACGGCAGCTTCGCCGCGCGGCCCGCGCGCAGGAGCGGCGGAACGCGCGACCGACGGCCGTTCGGTAACCCCGCGCATCCATAGCCGCGGGTAGACCCACGCGCCGCGTTGTCTTCGAGACATCGATGCCCAGCACGGGCATGTCGCGAACCCCGGCCATCGTCATCGGCTCCTCATCGGCGCGTCCGCGTCCAGACGCCATGTCCCGCCCTTCCCACGATCCCTGGGGGATCGTATGATTCCTGTGTTGAGTTCGGCATCGAACCCATCCATGTGCCTACGGACTCCCCGATGCTGGTCGGGCTGGTCCACGATGCCGCCCGGTCCTGGTGGAGGCGAACGAGGTCAGGGGAGCTTACCTTCCCCGTTGGCTGTCCCGCCCGAGTCGCGGGAACCAGCGATTGCGCACAGCGTCTTCCTTCCCCTCCTCCCTTGGGTATCCCCAACGAGGCCACGGACGTTCCCAAGAGATGAGACTGAGATAGGCCCCCGGCGCCACCACACGGCACAGTATCGGTTGGTATCCGCTTCCCCCGGGGTGACATGCAGGTGGCAAACGTGAGCGACAAGCGAGGACTTACCGTCGGGCTTACCGGCGGCATGGCGTGCGGCAAGACCACCGTCGCGCGTCTATGGGGCGCCATGGGCGCACGCGTAATCGACTCCGACGCTACGGTGCATCGGCTGTTGCGCGAGGATGATGATGTCCGCCGCGAGGTGCGCGAGGCGTTTGGCGACGACGTGTTCAGAGCGGACGGGGCGATCGACCGGCCGGCGCTCGGGCGCGTCGTGTTCGGCGATGAAAAAGCGCGTCAGACGCTAATGGGCATCCTGCACCCGAAGACGCTCGCCATCCACCGCGCGGAAGCCGAGGAGCACATCACCGCGCATCCAACCGGCGTCGCCGTGATCGACTCGCCGCTGCTGTTTGAGTCAGGCCTGGACGCGGACATGGACGTCACCGTGACGGTCGCGGCGCCGGAGCAGACGCGGATTCGCCGCGCCCTGACACGGGCCCAGGCGCGCGGGTCGCTCGTCGACGAACACGAACTTCGCCGGCGCAACGCCATGCAGATGCCCCTCGATGAGAAGCGCGCGCGGGCCGACTTCGTCATCGAGAACGACGCCTCGATGGACGACTTGCAGGAGCGGTCGATGGCCGTGTGGCTGGCACTGGCGCGGCTGGTCGAGTCTACGTAGCGGCTTTCTCGATCACGGCGATGTAGCCGGGCCCGCCGGACTCCAGGAACTGCGCGACGCGCCATCCCGTGCCGTCGAGTATCTCCGACATTTCCGCCTTCGACACGAACAGGTAATCGAACCACGCGCCGACGTGACTCTTGTACCTCACGCGCAGGCGAATCTGGCCACCCATGCGGCCTCGCCGTCGATTGCAGTCGTGGTAGCCCGCGTGGTCTGGGTTGTCGCTCATGTACGGGTCCATCGTCTCGGCGATGATCCTCGCGTCGGCCGTCGTCATGCCGGCAAGCCGTCGCAGCAGCCACCGGGCCCGCTGTCGATTGCCGAACAGCCCGAAGTTGTTGCCCATCATGACGACGGTATCGAAGATGCCGAGCGATCGGCTCACCCGCGTGATCGACAGCACACACGCGTCGCGCACGCCGCGCTCGCGGCATGTCTCTACGGCGAGCGGAGAGATGTCGATGCCGACGACATCCAGGCCGCGTTCCTGCAGGTGCAGGCACACCCGTCCCGCGCCGCACCCAACGTCAAGGACGCGGCCGCGCACGAGGGCGATGGCGGCTTGCTTGGTCGGTGGCCAGACGTCGTGGGGCGCGAAGTATGCCTCCGCGCCCGCGGTGGTGTCTATGTATCCGTCGTCGCGCTCTATCACCTCGACGGCATCGCCGCTACGGAAGTGATCGCGAACCATGTGCCCGAAGGCGTCGGAGGGCCGGGGCATGATGCCGCTCGTTGTCGGTAGTCTCAGGCCCTGCCGCCTATGAGCCGAACGTGACCGAGGCCGGCGCGCTGTGATCGGCGCATCCCTCGTCGAGCGGCGTGTCGTCGTCCGTCGCGACGGGGGCGACCACCTTGCTGCTGAGGAGCCACTGCTCGAGTTCGTCGCCGCTGATGTCCGCAAGCACGGCATCGCCGATGCGTAGGCTGGGCTGGTAGCGCTGGCCCGTGACGTTCACCATCTCGAGGAAGTGGTCCGGCACGTTGATGATGTCGCGATCGTCGTACTCGAGGCCGTACTTCGCGAGGACCGCGCGCACGCCGTTGCTCCATCCGCACGTCGGCTTCATCCACGCCGTGATTTCCGGCCGCTCCTGACGGGTCTCTTCTACCATTCGCTCACATCTTCCTATTGCTGTGGACCACTGTTGGGCCTGTTTATCTATTGCCCCAATTCTACCCGCAGGTCAAATCGGGCCGCCGGGCCGGCGCCGTGCGGATGCGGCGCGCTATATGCCGAGGTCGGCGGCCGTCAGCGGCCCCTGCCGCAGAACCGCCGGCGGGTCCGCGCGTGCATCGACGACCGTCGACGCCGCGCCGCCCGGCGTGGGGCCGCCGTCCAGAACGACGTCGATCAGCCCCAAGAGTTCCGCCGACAGGTCCGCAACACAGGTAGCCGGCGGCTCGCCTGAGATGTTCGCGCTCGTGACGGCCAGCATCCCGCCGCAGGCGCGGATGAAGTCGCGGGCGCCATCATGGTCAGGTACGCGTACGCCTACCGTGCCGGACTCCGCGTTCAGTTCCGACGGCAACTCCGCTGACAGAGACACGACAAGCGTCAACGGCCCCGGAAGGAACGCCTCGGCGAGACGCATGACCGCCTCCGACGGCGAGTCACACACGTCCCCAAGATGAGCTACGTCCGCCAGGAGGATCGGGATCGCCCTGGCGCCGTCGCGTCGCTTGATACTGAACAGGCGGCGGATGGCAGCGGCGTTGGCGGGATCGACGCCGATGCCGTAGACGGTGTCGGTCGGCAGCGCCACGACTCCGCCCGCGCGGATTGCGCGAACCGCGTCGAAGATACCGGTCTCGATCGGGACGATCTTCGGCGACATGACGAACTCAGGTAAGAGGCGCGCTCGCGTGAGCGCTCAGAGACAGATCCGCTTCGATGCCCTTGTCCCAAACATGGTGCGCTACACCGGCGATCATCGCGCCGTTGTCCGTGCAAAGGTCGAAGGGCGGGCAGTACGTGTCGATGCCGAGCTCGGCGCCCATCTCCTCGATGTCGTGCCGCAGGCGGCGATTCGCCGCGACGCCCCCCGTCAGCGTGACCGCGCGGATGCCCCGCTCCTTCGCGGCGCGCGCCGTTTTCGTGACGAGTGAGGTGACCGCGGCATGCTGAAAGCCCGCCGCGATGCGTCCCACGGGCGGCTCGCCGTCGCACTTCTGTATGTAGTAGCGGACGGCGGTCTTCAGGCCGCTGAAGCTGAAGTCGTAGGAGTCGGTACGCGCCATCGGGACCGTGAAATCGACCGGCTCCTCGGTGTTCTCGTGTGCCAGGCGGTCGACGATGGGGCCTCCGGGGAACCCGAGACCCAGCAGCTTCGCCACCTTGTCGTAGGCCTCGCCCACCGCGTCGTCCAGCGTCGTCCCCAGCAGTTCGTACTCCCAACCCTCGCGTACGTAAACGAGCAACGTGTGCCCACCCGAGACCGTTAGGCACAGGTGCGGGAACGGCACGTCGTGCGCCATCGAGTTGGCGTAGATGTGCCCCTCGATGTGGTGGATCGGGATGATGGGAATGCTTTGTGTGAACGCCAGAGCCTTCGCCGCCTCGACGCCAACCAACAGTGCGCCCATGAGCCCCGGACGGTTTGTCACCGCCACGGCGTCGAGGTCTTCCAAGGCCACGCCCGCCTCGGCGAGCGACCTGTCTATGATGCGAGTGATAACCTCGGTGTGCTTCCGGGACGCCAACTCCGGCACTATGCCGCCGAACCGTTCGTGGATGTCGACCTGCGACGACACGACGTTCGACAAGATCTCTCGGCCGTCGGCGACCACGGCCGCGGAGGTTTCGTCACAAGACGTGTCTATGCCCAGGATCAGGCGACGTTCGCTCATCGGTAGACGATGATTCGCAGGAGCTCCGTGTTCGTAACGAAGCGGTCTACGAGGTTGTGTGTGCCGTCCGTTGTGAAGACGGGCGTGGCCTCGATGGCGCGCAGTTCATCCTCGATCCGCGTCATGCGGAAGCCGACCACCGCCTTCGTGTCCGACGGGAAGCGGAACTGGGCGGCCTCTTCGGCGGAGCGGAACTCGTACATCTCGGCCGCAACGGGCGTTCCGTCGCTCTGTGCGTTCCCGCTGTTCGTCGAGTCCTCGCCGCACTGGAGGAACAGTATGAGAAGCAGTGCGATGCTGAGGGCCTTCCAACGCATATCACCGGGCCTCCGCGCGCGTTGCATGTGGAACTGGTCGAAGCGACATGGCTCCTGAACCTTACTTCAAGCGCCGCGAGTAGGGAAACATGCCGACAGGCGTCTCGCCCGCTATACTATGCGTGCGATCCCGCTGGCCCCGCGATAGGAATAGCCATGAATCGATCGGCCGCCACGGCCCTCGCCGTTGTTCTGACGGCGTTGCTCGCGCCCGCCGCGCTGGGGCAGGACCGGGAGCGGTCCATCGGAGTCTCGGTACAACGCTACACGCCCAGGCTCGACTCGGCCCGCGACGTGTACGGGAGCGCGACTGCCACGTCGTTCACGTACGAGTACCTCTCGGACAAGAGCTCCTTCGTGCGGGCCGGTGTGGGTTTCCTAAAGCACTCGGGCAACGGCTACGGTCGGCATTTCGTGGCCGGCCCGTTGGCGACCCAGTCGCTGATGCCACTGGAACTGTCCGTGGGATACAGGGCGGCGCTGTCCGACGCGGGCGACCATGCCGTCGTGGTGGGCGTCGGCGCGCAGTATCTGTCCTATTGGGAGAGATACCCTGAGCAGGATCGCATCGCGGCGCAGGGGATCGGAGCGATCTTATATATCGGCCCCGAATTCGCCATCACCAACCGCCTTCGCGTTGGACTCGAGTATCGCGTCCTCCTCGGGGACGTGCAGGTCCGCATCCCGGAAGCTCGCTATGAAGTCGACCTGGGCGGCTCGTTCGTGCAATTGGCGCTCCGCCGTGTGCTGTAATCCCGTATCGCGGCCGTGGCGCGCGAGCTTCATCGCGCTGGTCCTGTTCGCGCTGACATCCAGGGCGTGGGGGCCGTGCGTCGTCTTCGGCCCGCCCGGTGGCGGGTTCGGCAGCGTGGG
>NYZG01000201.1 GCA_002687025.1 Candidatus Poribacteria bacterium | reverse complement strand
GTCACCAGTTCCCAAGAGTCGCCCGCGGACGTCGTACGGTAGACCTCGCCCGAGTCTGTGCCGGTCAGGATCGACCCATCGAGCGCCGTGTAGAAGGCCCGAATGACGCCGCCGTACGCCCCGGACGTGGGCTTCCACTCAAGCGCGCTAGCGGCAGCGGCGCCGAGAAGCAGAAGCGCGAGCGGCACGGCCCGGCTGAGCCGCGCGGCTGTACGCCGGTCGTGCGGTCGATTGCGTGATGCGCGGAAGGGGCCGCGTGGTTTCATACGGTGTGACGCCCCGTTGCCATAGACAATTCACAGCGAACGCCGTCCATGCTATAGACGGCGCACACGCCGAACAGTTCCATTGCCGACGCGGTGGGCCCTGCCGGAGCCGCTAGACGATTTGGCTCTCGTCTCGCACTTCCTCGTCCTCCTCCTCGTCGAGGCGCGGCCCGTCCATGGCGTACACCCCACGCTCCTTCGCCTGCAGGACCGTGACGTGCGCGCGACGGTCGTCGAGCGTCGCGGAAGCCAACACGTCGTCATCTAGCGCCGTGAGCATCTCCTCCAGGCCGTCGTCATCCAGGTCGCGGAGCAGGAGTAGCGTCACATCGAGATGCAGCGGCGTGAGGTAGTGAACGTCCACCTGGCCGATCGCCAGAGTCGTGGGGTCCGACACCTCGTCGTACACGTTGAACTGCTCGGACGAGATCGTCCTGATTCGCCGCTGGAACGAAAAACGAGGCATTGATTTGCACCCCCAGCCTGGCCGTCAGACCCTCACCCATGATACCCCCCGATGTCCCGACTCACAACCGCCGGGCCGCCCTGAGCTGAGCCGTCTACTCCGCCATCGCGACCCCGATTCGGGTTCACCCCAATGCAGCCAGCATCGACCGCAGTCAGATCGCCGGAGATGCCTCGAACGCCTCGGCAGCGGGCCTTCCCGGCCGATCCGTAGCGGGCGCCATCGCGATTCCGCTACGGATCGGCTCGCGCTGGAGGCTCGGCCCGACCATGGCGCGATCGCCATTCGCGCGACATACGAACAGGTTGAGGTCAGACGTCCCGGTGTTGCCGGGCACGGGCGACGACGGGCATAATCGGCTCCCCTGAACCGCCCCGCGCACATAGGAACGATGCATGCCAGAGCCAGCCCACACCCCGCGCGGAGCGACCGAAGCCGACCGCGAATCGCTACGCGCCCTCGTCGGGGAGGTGTTCCGTCCCAGCCTGATGGACGAATACCCCCAGCTGTACCACGCCGAAACGCTGGGGAATTGCCGCGTCGTCGAGGTCGGTGGCGACATCGTGTCTCACGTCGGGATGACCGTGCAGGATGCGGCGATCTACGGCTGTCGAGTGCGTGTTGCGTGCATCGGCGGGGTCGCCACGCATCCAGACCATCGCGGGAACGGCTATGCCGGCGCCTGCCTCGACGACGCCATCCGCGTGGCGCGCGAATCCGGCACGGACATCATGATGATCTCGGGAGATAGGTCGCTGTACCGTCGCGCAGGATGTCGTAGGGTGGGCGAGGAGTACTCCCCGTCGCTCTCCGGCGAGGCTCTGGCCGCGCTGGACCATTCGGACCTGACGCTTCGGGAAGCCACGGTCGCGGACATCCCCACGCTACGCGCCCTCCATCACGGCGAGCCGCTCCACTGGAAGCGTGACCCGGACACATGGCGACGGGCCATGGAGTGCGGGTGGGTCATGAATCGCAAGTCCCGGTTCGTGATCGTGGAGGCGTACGGGGAGGCCGCGGGTTACGTCATCGTCCAGGACATCAGCGACGGCGAGACGTGGCCGCAGGTGTCCGAGTATGCGGGTGATCGCGCGCGAATGCTGCGCGCGTTGGCGGCGTACGCAGCCGATACCGAAGCGCCGGGGATGCGCTGGCACGTCTCTGGGCATGACGCGTTCGGGCTGGCGGTGGCGCGGGCGGCCGGCGCCCGCTGGCCGGAGTCGACGACATCCGGCACGTACGTCGTGCTGGATCTCCCGCAACTCCTCGGTCGGATGCGGCCGTACCTGACGGAGTACCTCGGCGGCGCCGATGCGCTCCGCGTCGAGCCCATCGGCGACGGGTACCGCTTCGATCTGGACGGCGCCACGCACCACGTCCCGGACATCGGGTGCGCGGCGCACTTCGTCTTCGGCACGCGCGAGGACCGGCCGACGGCGGCTCCGACTTCCGGCCCGCTAGCCGACGCGTTCCCGATCCCCGCCCTCTTCTACGGCCTCAACTATGTCTGAGCGGGCCCGCGCGCTCGTCGCGGCGGCCGCGGTCGTGTGCGTTGTGGCGTGCTCGCCGTCCACCGGTCGATTCCGATGGGACATGGAGAGGGACGCGGACATGGACACCACGTGGGCGCTGAAGTCGCAACGCCTCATCGTCCGTGGCCTGACGGAGCGCGAGGTGCGGTCCATATGGGGCCGACCACACGAGACCGTGACCATGCGGGGCGCCTACAAGAGCCTGCTCTACGAGACGAGGGACGCGTGGCTGACCGTGGTGTTCGACCGCGGACGCGTGGACCGCGTCGAGGCGATTAGTCGCCGGGCACAAACTCCGCGAACCGCGCAAACGTCGGACGCGTCCGAATGACGGTGACGAGGAATGGGTGCTCGCGGATCAGTTCGCGCAGATCGGCGATGTGTCCTCGGTCGAGGAACCCGTACACGCGCTTGTAGAGGGGCCGCTCACCGAGTTGTAGGACCTTGTTGAACTCGTCGAGCTGACGGGCATCGTGGAACGCGTCGTCCAGGCACGCGCGCATCGCGTATTCCGCGTTGACGTGGCCGGCGCAGATCAGCGGGTCGACCACCTCGGCCACCCGGCCGGCGTGGGCGTGGGAGCGTGCGAGGTTGTAGTAGATACGCGCCCGGTGTGGCGATGTCCGTCCCACGCGGAGCGCGCTGTAGTAGCACGCCTCCGCTTCGTCGTGTCGGCCGACGCGCGCCATCGCGTTACCGAGGTTGACCAGCCCTTCGACGTTCTGCGGGTGGTACTTCAGGACGTTCATGTACACCTGCACCGCGTCGTCGTGTCGGTCCTGCTCCGTGTGCAGAGAGGCTAGTCCGAACAGCGCGTCTATGTCGCTCTCGCTGCACTCCAACGCGGACCTGTACGCCCAGTAGGCGCTGGGTACGTCGTCGAGGTCGCGGAATTCCCGGGCGAGGGCGGCGAACACCTTGGCGCTTGGCTCCGCCCGTGCGATCCGCGCGAGCGCTTCCGTTGCCGCCTCATGGTTCTCGTTCTGGCGCTGCATGAGCGCGCGTCGCCAGAGGGCCTCGATTCCTTCGGTCGCCACGTGTGCTCCTCGACTGGTGGGGGGTCGAGGACATTATACGCCGTCGGTCGCGCGGCGTCTCCGCTGGCGGCCTGCCCCGGTCTAGTAGGGAATCTTCAGCGAGCCCCACGTGACGGTAAGCTTGTCCCTGACGTCGACGGCCGCGGGCCCGATAGGCGCCCCCGACGTCCATTGTGGCCCGCCTTCCAATTCGCCGTCGTTGCCGTTCCCCGAGTCGTCGGCGATATCGATTCCCGCGCCTTCGTTGAAGTGCCACAGCACGCGGGTGTTGGCGTCCGTTTCGAACTCGCGCGTCTGCACATCGAAGTCCGCGGGGTAGCGCACGACATCGGACACGCGCACCTCGTCGATGACGCCGAGGAACGGCGTCGTGCCGCAGCACACGCGTCGCCCGACCTGGAACGGCGACGTCTGTGCGACGAGGTCGAGGCCATTGGCCTTCGTGCCCGCGGGAGCCTCGCCGCCGTCGATCCAGCCCTGCGAGATCGTGCCGTCGTACGTCACCGCGACGTGGTGCCACTCGTTCATCGTCGGCTTGCCGCCGCCGAACCAGTCCCATGCCCCCGCCTGAAGGGCGAACATGAACGTGTCACCTGCGCGAAGCGCCATCTCGTAGCTGTCTTCCTTGTTGATGATGATGCCGTCGCCGTTCTGAGGCCCTGTTGCCATGATCCAGGCCTCCATCGTGAACTCCGTGCCCGTGATGTCGAGGCTGTCGCTGTCCGGCGCGATCGCGCTGTCCGCCGCGTCCGCGAAGAACTCCAGCGCGCTGTTCGCCGATGCCGGGGTCGCTGCAAGGAGTAGAATCGCGCACGCGAAGGCAGCCGTGCCGAGAAGACGGGACCACATGGAGTGTCCTTCCCTATCCGATGGTCGATCGGGCCCCACGCGGGCCGACGTTCTGGGAGATGGGGGCGCCGTGCCGCCGCGATGGTATTACGACGCGCGCGCCTGCGGCAACGAGAGGCGTGCCGCTAATATGGCGCCCGCAGGTCCGCCCATGTGGCCGCCAGCTTGCTCCTCGCGTCGACGGCGGTCGACGCCGCGATCGGCGCTCCGTCGACCCACTGCGGACCGCCCTCGAGCTGGCCGTCGTTGCCGTTCCCGGAGTCGTCGGCCACGGCCGTCCCATCGGCCTCGTTGAAGTGCCACAGCACGCGCGTGTTGTCGTCCGTCTCGAATTCGTGGGTGGGCAGTGCGAAGTCCGCCGTATACCGCACGATGTCCGACACCCGCACCTCGTCGATGACGCCCAGGAACGGCGTCGTCCCGCAGCACACGCGACGCCCAACCTGGAACGGCGCGTCCGACGCGCCCAGGTCGAGGGTGTTCGCGTTCGTGCCGGAGGGCGCCTCCTGCCCATCGATCCACCCCTGCGACAGCGTGCCGTCGTACGTCACGGCGACATGATGCCACTCGTTCATCGTGGGCTTTCCGCCACCGAACCAGTCCCACGCGCCCGCCTGCAGGGCAAACATGAACTCATCGCCCGCGCGGAGCGCCATCTCGTAGCTGTCCTCCTTGTTCACGATGATGCCGTCGCCGTTCTGGGCGCCGGTGGCCATGATCCACGCTTCCATCGTGAACGCCATGCCGGTGATGTCGAGGCTGTC
The DNA here is from genome assembly GCA_002687025.1 of Candidatus Poribacteria bacterium. Classification (GTDB taxonomy): domain Bacteria; phylum Poribacteria; class WGA-4E. The sequence continues at coordinate 1,146 of NYZG01000201.1, read as the reverse complement.
GCTATCGGGTGCAATGGCGCTGTCGCCCGCATCGCCGAAGAATTCCAACGCGCTGTTCGCCGACGCGGGCGCCGCGGCCAGCATCAGAAGCGCTAACGCGCACGCTCCGAGAAGACGGGACCACATGGTGGGTCCTCCTTTGTCCGATGATGGGCGCTGGCGGCGCCGGTTCACGCGGCTCGCGCCGCAGGCATGGTAAACCGGCGCGAGCGGCAGCGACAACAGCCACCGGGGCGGTCACTCGGCCTGGACAATCCGTATCGTGCGATTGGGCGAGATGTCCCCCAGCCACTGCACGGCCCCGCCGGGCCACCGCACTGCCAGACGATCTACCCGGCGCGCGCGCCCGAGGCCGAACAGCAGGCGAGGATCGCTCGCGGAGGCGTAGCTCGAGCCTCCGCTCAGTTCCCGGACCTGGAGAGCTCCGCCCGCCTCAACGACGACGCGCGCGCCTACGCCGTCCCTGTTGGCGCCGCTGCCGGTCAGCTTGACGCGCAGCCACGCGTTCGCGCCGGCCGCGTCGTTGCGCAGCAGCTTGCCGGGCCCCTCGGAGTTGGCGATGTAGACGTCCATGTCGCCGTCGTCGTCGTAATCGGCGAACGCGGCGCCCCTGCCAACGGATGCGCCGGGGGCCGCGCCGGGCGCCTCCGCAAAGACGCCGGCGCCGTCGTTCTCGAAGAGCTGCGCTCGCTGCGCGTACGTGGCGCTGCCGCCGCTCAGCGACGCCACATTCGGCTGTAGCCCGCCGTTGGCGACGAAGAGGTCCAGGTCCATGTCGTTGTCGTAGTCGAGGAACCTCGCGCCGAAGCCGAGCATCGAGAAGCTGTCTGCCGCAAGTCCCGCGCCTGCCGTCACGTCCGTGAACGAGCCGTCCCGATTGTTGCGGTAGAGCGTGTTCGTCTCCGCCGACGAGTTGATGACGATCAGATCGAGGCTGCCGTCACCGTTGTAATCGCCGAAGTCCACGCCCATGCCGCCCTCGGGAAGGCCGCCGCCGTTGTATCCGGTACCAGACGTGAGACCCACATCCACGAATGTCCCGTCTCCCTGGTTTCGGTACAGGAAGTTGCGCGTGGTGTCGTTGGCGATATAGATGTCCACCCACGCGTCGTTGTCGTAGTCCGCGACGGCGATGCCGAGCCCTTT
>NYZG01000200.1 GCA_002687025.1 Candidatus Poribacteria bacterium | reverse complement strand
CTCATGTATATGCCGAGTATGATGTTGAATTCGGTGAGCGACGCCCCCAGGTTCGTCGGGTGGACCTTGCTCTCGTCCGACAGCCAGTCGAATACCGCGTCCGTCAGGCCGGCCTGCCCGAATACGTCCTCGGCCCCGTATTCGTGGTCGCCGCGCTCGACGGACCCGTCGGGCCTCGTGCGCTCCCACCAGAACATCGCCCACTGCACCATGCCCGCCGTTCCGTAGACGGCGATGCGCTTGTGCAGATGGCGCGCTTCCTTGTCGCTGGTTGGTCGGGCGTTCGTGCCGCACACGAGCTGTGCCTGGGCGCCGTTGTCGTAGCTGATCGTCGCGACGCACTGCTCCGGCGCGCAGTGGCCGCCGTGCAGTCCCGCTGCTCCGGACACCTGTCCGAAGACGGATGTCGGCTTGGCTCCGGCGTTGAACGCGCTGACCAGCTCCAAGACATGCGTGCCCTGTCCGCTCAGGTTGAGGCGCGCGCTGGCATCGAGGAAGCGCCGCTCGCCAATGGCTCCCTCCTCGACGTTCCGCTGTAGCTCGAGGGAGCGCCTATGGAAATGGAGCTGGTGGTTGATGCAGATCTTGGTGTCCGTACGCGCTTCCAGGTCGCGCAGCGCGCGGTAGTCCTCGCCCTGGATCGCTATCGGCTTCTCGACGATCACCGCGGGGACGTTGTGGTCGGCCGCGATGGTAAGGAGCGGCACGCGCAGGTCCGGCTGCGTGACGACATGCAGGAGGTCGGGCCTCTCCTTATCGAGCATCTCGTGGACATCCCGGTAGCGCGTCGCGATGCCGAACTGCTCGCCGAAGGCGTCCAGCCGGTCCGAGTCCATGTCGCATATGGCCGCGAGTCTGCCGCCGGTGACGTGCTCGTAGGCCCGGGCGTGTCCCCTCGCCCTGCCGCCGCACCCGAGTATCGCGCTCTTGTACATCGAGCTTGCGTCCTTCCCGAGCCTGGTTTCCGTGAGCATCGCCTACGAGTATCGTCTAGATCAGCAGCGTCACCGCGAGCACCGCGAGCATGGTAAGCACGGTAGCCGTGAACCGCCGCTTGCTCAGGCGTCCTCCGAGACGCAGGCCGACCACGCCACCGACCCACATAAGGGGTATGACGACCGCGTACAGGGTCGGGGCCGTGGGAAGCATACCACCCTTCAGCAGGAGCGCCACCTTCAGCGACGCGACGAACATGAAGAAGGCGCAGAGAGTCGCCCGGACGGTGTCACGCTTCCACGGCTGAAGGTACAGGAACAGGACGATGGGAGGGCCGCCGACGTTCACCGCCCCGCCGAGCGCGCCCGCGAGAACGCCCACCGGCAGACCCCACCACACGGACAGGGCCGCCTCGGCGTCAAGCGCGGCACGCCGCCGCCAAGCCTCGTACAGGCAGTACGCGAGGATGACGAAGCCGATCAGTCGGCGCAGCGCACCCTCGGGGAACGCCGTCAGGATATGCACCCCCATCGGCACGCCCACGGCCGCTCCAACGATGAGCCGCCACAGCGCCGGGACGTGGACCTCGCGGCGCAGACTCCACAGGAGCATCATCGTGTTGAGAACGGCGAACGGAGCGACGACTACGCTGGCCATTCGCGCGCCGAGGAGGAACGGCAGTATCGCCATGGACACCATGCCGAAGCCGAAGCCCGCCAGACCCTGCAGGAAGGCCGACAGCAGAGAGACGGCGCCGATCGCCGCGAGCTCCAGCAGTGCGGGATCGGACATGGCGACGAAGGTACCCCTACTGAGAAACGAGGCTGGCGCGATGTGTCTGGCCCGTGCGTCTCATCCGGCGGGCCACTCGGCTTCCGCGGTGGCGTTCCGAGGCGCCGCGCGCGCCGCGGTTCACTCGCCTACTCGGGGGCGTTCGCGAGCATGTCCTTGAGACGGGTCGGGAGCGGCCCGTCCCAGCGCTCCAATACGCGCGACGCCGACGGGATGCCGCCCGTGCCCACGCCCTCCACCGCGAAGGACGCGACGCAGTTCCCGAACGCCATGGCGTCGCACGGGTCGCCATTGGCCGCGACGTGCAGCAGGTACGCAGTTGCGAACACGTCCCCGGCGCCGGTGGGGTCGACCTGGTCCGCCTCGTAGGCGGGGAAATGCCGCGCCTCAGGCCCGGAATAGAGCGTCGCCCCGCGAGCTCCGTGCGTGAAGACGACCCGTTCAGCGAGACCGCGGAAGCGGTCCAGCTCCTCGGGGAAGGCGGCGATGTCCTCCTCGCTCAGGACACACACGTCGACATGTGGCAGCACGACATCGGCCGCGTCCCATCGCTTCGCGGACACCACGCCGTCCTCGTCCCACGTGCGGAACCACCCCTGCGGGGTCACGCCGATGATCCCAGGCCGACCGGCGTGGAGTACCGTCGGCTCCACCTCGTCCGCGATAGGGCACATGTACAGGACATCGGCGTCTGCCCATCCCTCGGGGATGTCTGCGGCGCCTAGCGTTCCACCACGGCCGAGCAAGCGCTGAGTGCGCGCGCCCTCGTCGTACGTGTTGTGGAAGGTCGTGGAATCGGGCGCGCGCTTGACGTCTATCGAGATGGCGTCGGGCAGCGCGTGGTGTTCCTGGAAGTCGTCGGCGTGCGACGTCATCACGCGCGCTGTAGCGCCCAGGCGGTGGGCCGCGATGGTCGAATACGCTGCCGCGCCACCGACCACGAATCCACCCGAGGCGACATCGCGACAGATGTGACCGACGGCGGCGAAGCTCAGAGGCTGTGAAGCGATGTTCGTCTCCCTACTCAGCGCGGTCGGCCATGCCCGGCTCCCCGCCCATCTTTCCGACTGCATCTTTGGCGCGCCGAATCAGCTCGGTCTGCGCGGGCGCGTCCGGCGAGGACGGCGCGTACAGACCCTCGGCGCATGTCGCGAGTACATCCGCGACCGCCTGCGTCCCTGGCGCCACGGCCTCGCGGAGCGCCATCGGCACGTCCGTCGCGTGTACGCCGAGAGTGGCAGCGGCGTACGCGCGAACGAGGCGGTCGACATCGCGGCACACACGCTTGCCATCGCCTGTCTCGACGGCCGACAACGCCTCAATAGTACCCGAAGGCCGCGCGGCGGCGTGCCCGCGTGGACGGGCCGGGCGTTCGCCGCCGAGACCACGGCGTCGCCGCGCCACGCGCCATGCGATGGCGCCAGCGAAGGCCAGCACAACCGCCCCAGCGCCGACGAGTGGCCCCGGAAGCCGGCGATGACTCGTACGCGCCGATGAAGCCGGCGAAGCGCCAGGCGCCGACACGGCTGTTATGCGGAGCCGCTGGGGCTCGGTCGTCACGTACTGCCGCGCCTCGGGTGAGAACGTGGAAATCGACGGGACGACGACGATCGCCACGCCAACCGACCTCGGCACGAACACGAACTCGAACGTGCGGGCGCCGCCGGGCCTGCCGTCGATCACGTCGTGTTGCGTGTCGACCGGGCCCGGGTAGATGTCGCCATCGGTCGAGGCAGGACTTGGCAGCTTCGTGAGGGTATCCAGGTCCCCGCGGCCGCGGATGTGGACCACGAACCGGGAGCCCTCGCCGACCGCGCCCCTCGCGTCTGACCGCGTCGCCGTGACGGCGAATTCCCCGACGCCTCCTGTGAACTCCGGTGGCGCCGGCGTTGGAAGGGGCACGACCGACACGTCCACCGTCTCCGTGAGCAGATCCCGCCCGCGGCCGACGATCCTCGGGAGCACGAGACGCGTCTGCCCGATCTGTAGGTCGCCACTCACGATGGGATAGAGCGCCATATCGATCTCTTCGACGAAGAAATCGCGGCCGTCGATGCGCACGCGTTGAGACTCGTCCGCGGGGGTCTGTCCCGCAGGCTTCGAGGAGAAGCCGTCGAACGGCGGGAAGCCGTACTGGGGCGAGTCGCCCGTCGGTAACCAGGTCTCGAAGTAGTAGCGGAACCGGTACGTCACCTGCTCGTGGATGTAGACCGACTGCCTGTCCACGTCCGCGGTGACGAACCGGATTCCGGTAACGTCGTCCTGCACGGTGGCGCGGCGCGGCTCGCCGGGGAGCACGCGCAGCACGCGGATGTCCGCCGACGCTGTCAGCGCCTCGGCGCCGTGCATCAGCATCGCATCGACGCGAGCAGAGCCCGCCTCGACCGGGACGAGTAGGAAGCGCCACTGGCGGCCTCGCGCGGTCTGCCGGCCGCCCAGCGGCGCGAGCGGCTCGATCGCGAAGTTCAGGCAGACCACCGATGGCTGCGGGAACCCTCGTCTGCCAGGCCCGGTCAGACGCACCACCGCGGTTGCGACATCGTCGAGGGTGATCTGAGTCGGAGTCACCTCGATCTCGAGGGTCTGCCCCATGGCGCCCGCAGTCCCGAAGAGACACGACACGAAGACGGCCGCGGCTAGTTTCAGTCGGCAAGCCCAAGCCATGCTTCGTCACACCGTCGGTAGTCCATGAGCTCCCCATCGGCGAAGAACAGACTGAGCTCCGCGCGGGCGGTCTCGGGGGCGTCGGATGCGTGGATGAGGTTCAGGGTGAGGTCCGCGGAAAGATCGCCACGCACCGTCCCCGGCGCGGCATCGTCGGGACTGGTGGCGCCAACGATCGCACGGACGCGAGCGATCGCGTTGGTCCCCTCCAGTGCAAGCGCCACGAGCGGCGACGACGTGATGAAGCGAAGCAACGACCCGAAGAACGGCTTCTCGACGTGCGGCGCATAGTGTCGACGTGCGAGGGCCTCGTCGACATGCAGCATCTTCAAGCCGACGATCTTCAGGCCCTTGCTCTCGAACCGGGCGACAATCTCGCCGACGAGCGCTCTCTGCACCGCGTCGGGCTTGAGTAGGATGAGCGTGCGTTCCACGGTGGCTGTTCCTTGACAGGAAATGCCCCCCGACGGCGTCGGAGGGCAAGTGTTGGCGCCTCGGATGGCGAGGAGCCCTACGCGGCGCTGTCCGCGCGCAACTCCAAGATGTAAGCCTCGTCGATCTCGTTGGACCCGTGCGACGGGTTCGAGTGCTCCTCCGGGAACAGCTTGAGCAGCGACTCGTATTCCGCGATCGCGCGAGGGTCATGCCGGTCCTGGTATATCTTGGCGATGCGGTACTGCGCGTTGCGGCGGACATCGTAGCCGGAGCGTTCATCCGTCTCGATCGACGAGACGCGGATGGTCTCGTCGACGATTTCTCGATACGCGGCGACGGCCGAATCCATGTCTTCGAGGCCGTCAAGGTATATCCGCGCCATGAAGACCTGAGCGGCCGGCGCGTTCTTGCTGTTCGGGTGCTTGGCGATCGCGGCCCGCAACGCCGTCACGGCGCGCTCGTACTCCCGCATGCGCTCCGCCGCCCAGCCGATACGGAACGCCGCCTCTTCGGCGAACTCCGTGTCGGGATACAGCTCCATCGTCTGATCGTACGCCTCGATGGCGCTCGCGAAGCCGCGCTCGTCGAAGTAGGTCTGACCGATGTTGAACTGCGACGCGGGCGCGTACTCCGGGTCGGCGATCTCAATGAGGTTGCGGAACTGGCTCCTGGCGAGGTCGAATTCCTGCCGCTCGTGGAAGATCACGCCTCGGTAGAACATCGCTGCCGGCAGCTTGTCGGTAAGTGGGAAGCTCTCGGTGAAGCTCTCCAGCTCGCTCAGGGCCGAATCGTAGGCGCCGCGCTTGAGCTGGCACACCGCGTGGCTGAGCGACACGTCCTCGTACAACGCCGAGGAGGGGTATTCGCGCAGGAACCGGTCGAACAGGACCAACGCTCGGTCGTATTCGGCGCGTTGGAACAGTGCCACGCCAATGGCGTTGAGAGCGTCAGGCGCCTTGTCGCTATCCGGGTAGTCGTTGAGGATGCGTCTGTACAGCGCGAAGGCGGTGTCTGCCTGGTCCTGCACGTCGATCCGGGCCGCTACAGCGAACAGGGCATCGTCCGCGTACTCGCTATCGGCGTAGTTGTCGAACACACGGCGGTACAGCGCGAGCACCTGGGCCCAGCGTTCCGGGTCGTTCGCGTCCGCGGGCGGCGAGTCCGTGCGAACCGCGATGTCGTACGCCTGAGCGGCGTTCACGTAGTAGCCCTGATAGTCGCGCTCGCCGCCTCCGCCGCCGGAGGTCATGCGTCCGGCGACGAACGCCAATACGATGAGTGCGATCGAGACGACCGGCATGGCCTGTTTCATGGCGCCGTTCCCTTCCTCTCTTCGATGATCTCCTCGAAGAGCCGCAACGTGATGGCCGACGCTTCTTTCACCTGGTCGCGCGTCGCGTCGCGGTTGGTGACGAAGCGCAACATCGTGGGGCCGTACAGGCTGGCCAGGACGCCCCGCCCACGCAGACGTTCGACGACCTCGCCCGCTGCGACCCCTATGCCGTCCGTGCGCACGATGACGATGTTCGTCTGCACGGCCTCCGGGTCGGCCCCGAGCGCGTCGATCTGGCTCAGCTCCTCCGCGAGATGGCGCGCGTTCTCGTGGTCGTCGTGAAGGCGCGCGGGCATGTCGTTGAGCGCGATCAGCCCGGCAGCGGCGATGACGCCAGCCTGACGCATGGCCCCGCCGAGACGCCGACGAGTCGCGCGCGCGCGCGCGATGAACTCTTCTGAGCCAGCAAGTATCGAGCCAACGGGGGCGCACAGGCCCTTCGACAGGCAGAACTGCACCGAGTCGACGTGCTGCGTGATGTCCACGATACCGACGCCCAGGAACGTGGCGGCGTTGAACACGCGTGCGCCATCCATGTGAAGCGGCACGCCCGCTGCGGAGGTGACACTGTGGACAGCCTCCAGATCAGCCGGCACGGCAACGCTGCCGCCACGGCGGTTATGCGTGTTCTCCACGCAGACCACGCCCACGGCCGGGTGGAGCCACGCCGGCCGATCAAGGTGTCCCTGCACCTCCTCGGGCGTCGGGAGGCCGCTATCGTTATTGGTGAGGAGCGGCAGGATGCCCCCCAGGGCCGAGACGCCTCCCTGCTCGTAGACGTAGATGTGGCACTCGGCGTCCATGATCGCGGATTGGCCGGCCGTCGCGTGCGTCAGGACGGCGCAGGCGTTGCCCATCGTGCCGCTTGGGACGTACATCGACGCGCCCTTGCCGGTCACTTCGGCCGCGCGCTCCTCCAGGGCGCGCACGGTCGGGTCCTCGCCGTAGACATCGTCACCGACATCCGCATCGGCCATCGCTCGACGCATCTCAGGCGTCGGCTTGGTGATCGTGTCGCTGCGGAGGTCGATTGGGGACGCCATCAGGCGTCGGCGCCCGAGATGATGTCGAAGTGGACTCGCAGGCTTTCCGCGCGGCGCGATGCAGCGCTAGCCAGCCGATGCCCTGCGTACGCTTCCGCGACGGCCTCGAAGTGACCGATGGCTTCTGGCGCCATGTTCTGTCGAGACAGGGCCTCGGCCCGCCAGTAGGCCGCGGCCACGCGGCTTTCGTCGTCGTAATCGTCGCTGTCGATAACGGCCTGCAGCTGCTCTGCCGCAGTCGCGTAATCGCCCTCATGGTACGCCAGCTTGCCCTCGGCGAGGGGCGTCGTGGGCAGCGACGCGATGAACACCGGACGAGGCGGAGGAGGAGGCGGCAGGAATGGATCATCCCCGTCGCCGATGATGTCGTCCAACTCGATCGCCTTCGGCTCTTGGTCTTCGGTCAACGCCATGCGTGTGGTTTCCCCTTCATATGCGGGCGACGCCATCGCGCGCGCCCGGTCAGCGCTGCTCAACTACTGGTCAGCCGATCACGGACGCGCGCCCTGCACACGCCGGCCGCGGCCACGGACACAACAGCCGCGAGATGCGTCAGTGTCGACCCGAGGCCCGCGGCAAAGGCCACCGGCGCGGAAGCCCACGCAAGGAACGCGTGAGGCCTGTGAATCCCGGGCACGCAGGCCAGCAGGATCGAGCCCGCGCCCATCCACGCGCCGG
>NYZG01000199.1 GCA_002687025.1 Candidatus Poribacteria bacterium | reverse complement strand
GCCCCGCCGAAGATGTAATAGGAAGGCAGCAGGTCGCTCACGGCGTAGCGGTAGGATCGCTGATACTCCGTCTCGGGAACGCCGACGTTGACGGCGATGGTGGAGTCCCGGCGATGTCGACGCGCCAGCGCCGGCCGCAGATCGATCGTTGCGCGTCCGTCCTCGCCGGTCGCGACGGCATCGCCCAGATCGCGTCCCCCAATGGAGACCGTGAGCGCCTCGTTCGCGGCCGGCTCGCGATCATCCTTGAGGCGCGTGAGCTCCATGCGTTCCGCTAGGGTCTGGACCTCCTCGCGGTACTTCACCACCTCGACAACCAACTCGCGAGCCTCGCGCGTCGGCGCCGACACGAGCGTGACCTGGTACCTCTCGACAATGCTGCCGCGGGCGCCGGGCGTGATCCCGCCGATGACCCGCATGACGGCTTCTCTCGCGTCGGTGGGTATGTTCACCCATCTCAGCGCGAGGCCGCCGAAGGTCTTGACGAGGATTATCGTGAGGAGGATGGGGATGGCGTAGGAGACGACCTTGATCGGCATCCGCCACAGCGCGCGAGCTGTCGGCCAGCGCGATTCGGCCGGCTCGGATTCGTCGACGCTGGCGTCGGCGGCCGCATCATCGACTCGCGGCGCCTCGTCCTCGTCGGGCGGAGTCCAGCCTTCGCGCTTCAAGCGCTCGCGGACGACCTGCTCGAAGCGGGGGCCTACTCGTCGCGGCCCCTTGCTCTCGCCGTCCTTCGTCTTGTCGGTATCGTCCTTAGCCACAGCGGCGTCCCTACCCTCAACGTTCGTCCGCGCCAATACGAGTATAGCAAATCCTCTCGAAAGCGGCCGGCGCCCCGCTACTGTTCGACGCCGGCCGGTGAAGCAGGTTGATCGCGGAGTCGCAACACATGGGGTTGCCGATGCCGGGCCCAGCGTGCCATCCTCACGCGTCGAACTCATCGTCTTCCCGGCGCCACCGTAGGTCTCCTCGCGACGTGGACATTCTCGCCATCAACGCGGGCTCCAGCAGCCTGAAGTTCAGCGCGTTCACCTCGGCGGCAGAGGACGCGCGCGCCACCGGGCTCATCGACTGGGGCGGCGCGCAGGGCCGTGCCACATGTCGGGTGAGCGTCGATGGGGACGAGCGTGTCTCGGACATCGAGGCGGAGGACCATCTGGCGGCGACGAGAGTGGCCGTCGAGACGCTCTCGGAGCGGGGGGCGCTGAGTCTCACCGACGAGATAGCAGTCGGCCACCGGGTAGTTCACGGCGGAACGGCGTTGCGCGACTCCACGCTCATCGACGAGCAGGCCACCCGCCGGATCGCGGAGCTGTCCTCGGTCGCGCCGTTGCACAACCCTCCTGCCTTGCGGGCAATCGAGGCCGCGCGAGTCCTGCTCCCCGGCGCGCCGCACGTCGCCGTGTTCGACACGGCGTTCTACCGCGACCTGCCCCGCCATCGCTACATCTACCCACTGCCATACGCTTGGTACGAAGAGTGGGGAGTACGGCGATTCGGGTTCCACGGCATCAGCCACGAGTATTGCGCCGCGCGGGCCGCCGAGATGCTAGGTCGCGACCCCGCGGGCCTCAACGTCATCACGTGCCACCTCGGCGCCGGATGCTCGGCGACGGCCACGGCGGGCGGCGTCGCGGCGGCGACATCCATGGGGTTCACGCCCCTCGCGGGGCCGATGATGGGCACGCGTTCCGGGACGGTCGACCCGGGCATCCTGCTGCATGTCCAGCGGGTCCATGGCCTCGATGTCGAGGACCTGGACCGGGCTCTGAACCGGGAATCCGGCCTGCTGGCCGTCTCGGGCGTCTCATCGGACTACCGCGCGGTGGAAGCCGCCGGGGACGCCGGGGACGATCGCGCGCGACTCGCCCTCGATATGTACGCAGAGGGCGTGCGGGCCGCTATCGGCGGCCTGGCGACGACGCTCCCACGCCTCGACGCGCTGGCGTTTACGGCCGGCATCGGTGAGAACTCCGCGGCGCTGAGGGCAAGCGTGTGCGACGGGCTGGGGACGCTAGGCGTGAGCATCGACGCCGCGCGCAACCGTGAGACGCAACCCGACGCCGACATCGCGGCCACCGACTCCTATGCGCGCGTGCTCATCATCAGGGCGCGCGAGGACTTGATGATCGCGCGGGAGACGCGGAATGTTCTCGCGCGCGTCGGCCCGTGAGAGGGTGGAACGCGCGCTCGTAGGCCGCCACCGGCCGCGCACGCAGATGGTCTCCCGTCAACGGTCTGCCCGCGGCCGGCGTTCCTCGTAGGCCGTGCGAATCATACGAATACGGTATACTCTTCCTAATCCCAAGCGCGCCGTCTCTACGGCGATGTGGACCACGTGAGCTCCGAGGGTGATGACATGTCGAGGAAGAAGGACAGCACGTCGCGTCGTCTCTGGCACATCCTTGGCCCGGTAGCGCTCGTGTTGACCGGAGTTGGGTGGCTGGCGATCGGCCTCGCTCTCGGCCCGCGCACGGCACACGTCGTGCCGCCGAGACCGCCTGCGGCGCCCGTGAGGGTAACGCGTCCGGCCCCCAGGGCTGTGGTCCGACCGCCGGCGCCGCGCGCGGCCGCGTCGGGGAAGTGGATCGTCAAAATGGCGACCGGCAACTCGTACCGGGTGATCGACGCCGGGACGTGGCGCGACGGCCAGGCGAAGGCGGCCGATCAGGGCGCGCGCCTCGTCACGATCGACGATGCGGCCGAACAGCGGTGGCTGGTGTCGACCTTCGGAGGCACAGAGCCGCTGTGGATCGGCCTCACGGACGCCGGCAGCGAGGGCAAGTGGCGGTGGGCCGGCGGCGAGCCCGCGTCCTATACGAACTGGGCCTCACGCGAGCCGAACAACATGTACGCACAGGGCGAACACTTCGTCCACATGAACTGGCTCGCTCCTGGCAAATGGAACGACCTCGGCCCCGGCAGCGCGGAGTGGCGGCGCGTCACGAGAGCCATCATCGAGCGGAACGGCAACATCACGTCGAACGATCAGCCGTGGAAGCGCGAAACGCCGTCTGCCTTCGACATCACGGGCAGAGCCATCGCCGCTCCCGCCGGCATCGCGCGCGCCATCCCCTCACCCACGACATTCGCCGTTGACATCGGCGACTCGCAGCGTTGGTTCGGCGAAGACCTCAGGAACAGCCACCGTGGCGCCGAGATCGTCTGGGACCCCGATGTAGCCTCGAACGTCATCCAATTCACGCGCGTCGGCGGCGGGTCCAGCGGGTCGCACGTCGGCATCGTGCGAGATGTGAACATCGACGTCTCGGAACACGCAGACCTGCGGGTGCAGGTCGATGTGAAGTCCGTCAGCCACAACCTTCGCGGGGGAGGCTGGGCCGGTGGGTCTGAGTACCCGGTGTGCGTCGAACTCGCCTACATCGACCAGAACGGGACGCCGCACCGATGGCGTCGCGGGTTCTACAGTAACGGCGCCGACACACACGGCACGTCCACGAAGGTCCCGCAGGGCGCCTGGCACACGTACACCTCGCCGAGGCTTGCGGAGCTGGCTCCCCTCTGCGCGGACGCCGCGGTTCGCGCGGGACTCGACCGCTGGTTCCACAACCCCATGCACGCGCACGATTCTGCCTCGCGTCCGGCGCGCATCACGCGCGTCGCGCTCTTCGGCGCCGGCTGGGACTTCAACGGTCGCGCCGACAACCTGCGCTTCGTCGAGGCGTCGGACGCGAGAGCCCCCGGCGTGACGCCCATGGCGGCCCGGAGTCTCCTGACAACGCCCGCCCTCGGCATGACCGTCCAGCGGTAGCGTCTGACGCCACTTCCCTCTACCCGTCGGTTGGGCGCGCCGGCTCTCCCTGAGCCACCCTCCGCCCATCGTCACGCGGCTACCTGAAAGTAAATCGCGCATTTCGATGGCGGATTCTGCGCGGGCGACCCGTCTATGTGAGTAAGCCGCCGTTGTGGGATGGGGATCGGAGCGCGCCGGGCGCTCCTCGACGCGGCCTCAGCTACCGACGCAGGACGGCTTCAGCCTGGGAGGAACGGGTCAGGATGCTAAGGCGATACAGCTTCATATTCGTGTGCATGCTTTCGATTCTTTCTGTCAACTCCGCGTGGGCGAACCTGGCGGAGACGAAGATCACGTTCCAGTCCAGCCGTGACGGCGTGGCGGAAGTGTACGTGATGGACTACGACGGATCGAACCAGCGGCGCGTGTCGAACTTCCCCGAGATCACTATCCACCCGACATGGTCCCCGGACGGGTCACGCCTCGCCTTTGCGCAAGGCGACAGCTTCCGCGACATCTTCACGATGCACGCCGACGGCTCGAACATCGTGAACCTCACCAACGATGGCGCCGGTTCCCAGGGCAATCCCCACATCTCGCCTGACGGCGCCAAGATCGCCTACACGACCGGTGGCACTCCGAGCGACATCATCGTCGCCAACGTCGACGGCACTTCGCCTGTGAACCTGACGAACAGCGCGTTCCGCAACAGCTACCCGCGCTGGTCGCCGGACGGTAGCCAGATCGTCTTCACTTCGAATCGTGACGGCGTGTGGCAGGTGTACGTGATGGACTCCGCTACCGGCGCGAGTCAGACGAACCTGTCCAACAGCGGCGTCGACGACAACGAGCCGGAATTCTCCCCCGACGGTACGAAGATCGTCTTCGCCTCTTCGCGCGACGGCGATTGGGACATCTTCGTAATGGACAGCACGGGAGCGAACCAGACCACCATCACCAACAACGCGTTCACCAACTTCAGCCCGTCGTGGTCGCCCGACGGGACGCGCATCGTCTACTACGGCAAGCCGGCGACCGTCGCCTACATCTACTCCAGCGATGCGAATGGGGCGAACGAAGTCCAACTCACGACCGGGGGAGGCGACGACACCAACCCGAACTGGATGCCCTTCCCCCTCATCCTCGAAGGCGCCGACGGCGTGGACGCCGGGACGGTCGACCTGGGCATGTGGGGCACGACGACCTTCACCGTGAAGAACCAAGACTCCGCTGCCCCTCTGAACGTCTCCGGGATCACGTCGGACAACGCCCTGTTCACGGTCTCGCCGACGACCTTCACTCTCGCTGCTGGGCTGACGCAGGTGGTCACGGTCACGTACACGCCGCTCGCCACCGGGGCCGACGCCGCGACGATCACGGTCACACACGACGGCCCGATGGGCTCCAGCGTCATCGCAGCAAGCGGTAGCGCGGTCATCCCGCCGGGCGATCTCACGGAGACGAGTATCGTCTTCCAGTCCGCCCGTGACGGCAACATCGAGCTGTACGTGATGGACTACGACGGGGCTAATCAGCGTCGACTCACCAACTTCGGCGAGATGGACAGACATCCTGCCTGGTCGCCGGATGGATCTCGCATCGTATGGGCGAGGGGCGACGACTTCTACGACATCAGCATGATGAACGCGGACGGCACGCACATCGCCAACCTCACGAACGACGGCGCTACTCGCCAGTCACGACCCGAGATATCGCCGGATGGCTCCAAGGTCGTGTTCCACGCGAATGCCGCGTTCGATGACGTGTGGGTCATGGACATCGACGGCGCGAACCCAGCGAACCTCACGAACGTCGCCGGGTCGCACGACTCGTATGCGCGATGGTTCCCCAACGGGCAGAAGATCGCGTTTACCGCGCAACGCGACGGGCATCCCCAAGTCTACATAATGGACGCCGACGGCGCGAATCCGCTGAACCTGTCGAACAACGCAGCGACGGAGTCAGAACCTGTCCCATCGCCCGATGGCGCCAAGCTCCTGTTCCTGTCCGACATCGACGGTGACGTCGACATCTACACCATGGACATCGACGGCTCCAACCGTGTGAACCTTACCGCGAATGCCCTCACGGACGGTGCGGGGACATGGTCGCCAGACGGCACGATGATCGTCTTCGAGCGGAACATGGGGAGCACCTGGGACCTGTTCTCAATGGCCGCCGACGGTACAGGCGAGGTGCAGCTTACAACCGCGACGGGTAACGACATGTCGGCGCACTGGTCACCGTTCCCCATCCTACTCGAAGCTGCGGACGGCATCGCGGTGCAGTCGGAGGCGAACTCCAGCGGCACGACAGCCCTGACCGTCAAGAACCAGGTGGCGGGCACGCTGAACGTGTCCGGCATCACGTCGGACAACGGCCTGTTCACGGCCTTGCCGACGACGTTCAGCCTACTCCCGCGTCAGACGCAGACCGTGACGGTGACCTACTCGCCCACCGTCATCGGCTCCGACGCCGCGACGCTCACCGTCAACCACGACGGGCCGATGGGTTCGAGCGTTCTCGCGGCGAGCGGCACGTCCGTCATCACACCGCGGTCCGGCGATCTTGCCGCCACCAAGTTCGTCTTCTACCGAGGCGACGGTGACATCATGACCGTCGACTACGACGGCACGAACGAGGTCAATCTGACCCCGGCCGCAGCCGTGGAATACGACCCGCACTGGTCGCCGGACGGGACAAAGATCGTGTATGACTCCGACGTAAGCGGAGTGCCGGGGCTCTTCGTGATGAACGCCGACGGCACGGGAGTGGTCGATTTGACGCCGGATCAGGCAGAAAACGAGTCGGCCGCCGCGTGGTCCCCGGACGGTACCCAGATCGCATTCAAGCGGAAGGTGATCGCATCCAGCGAGACGGACATCTACAAGATGAACGCCGACGGGTCCAGCGTCGTGCGTCTCACGACGGACGGTCTCAACAACAACCATCCGGCATGGTCCCCCGACGGAGCCAGCATCGTCTTCCAGTCCCAGCGCGATGGCGGCCTGTCCGAGATATACGTGATGGGCGCCGACGGGTCTGCACAGACGAGGCTCACGAACAACGCCGTCCAGGACTCGCTCCCGCAGTGGTCGCCTGACGGCTCGAAGATCGCCTTCCAGGAGGACGTTGACGGCGCCGGCGCCCAGGAAATCCTCCTGATGAATCCAGACGGCACCGGCCAAACGAACATCACCAACAACGCCGTGTTTGATGGCGACCCCGCGTGGTCACCCGACGGCACGCGGATCGTCTACCGCTCGAAGCTCGACGGCCAGGCTACCAGCGATCTGTACCACATGGCTGTGGACGGCAGCGATCCGATACGCATCACCACCAGTGGCCAGGCGGACGCGCACCCGTCGTGGGGCCCGTTCCCCTCGACGGCCACCGTGACCGCTGTCGACACGCAAGGCCAGGTAGGTCGCGTGGCGACCGTCCCGATCAACATCACGGATGTCCGCGGCCTCGACTTGACGGGCGTCACGATCACGCTGACGTACGACCCGGCGATCATCACGCCGACGGACGACGGCGCGAACACGACCGCCGTCACGGCGGGCGCGATGGTTCCGGCGGCGTGGGGCATGGTGCAGAACGTCGTGACGCCGGGCACGCTCAGCTTCGCCATGGCGGGCG
>NYZG01000198.1 GCA_002687025.1 Candidatus Poribacteria bacterium | reverse complement strand
CGGGAATGGCTCGCCGCGCTGCTGCACGTGGGGTCCGAACACCACGACGCCCGCGCCACGGCACAGGCGCACAAAGGCATGGGCGACCTGTGCAAGTACGAAGGCGACCTCGACAGCGCGCTGGCGAAGTACGAGACCGCGCTGGCCCTGTTCGAGGAGATCGGCGACACGAACCACGCCGGGGACTGCCTCATCGACCTGGGCGCGCTCACGTTGTCGATGGGCCGGCTCGACGACGCGAAGCGTTACGGTGGGCTCGGCCTCGCAGCAGCGGAACAGATGGAGGGCGTCTGGCTGCGAGCCGCCTCGTACCTCAGCGTCGGGGAACTGTACGTGTGCCTGGGCGACGTCGCGGTGGCCTCGCACTCGCTGTCGCGCGCCATCGAGCTGTATGCCGAGACGCGCCAGAGACCCGCGCGCCCCTTGATCGTCCTCGGATGGGCGCATCTGCATGAGGGCGACATCGACGGCGCCGCCCGATACTTCGACGAGGCAGCCGGCCTGTCGTCACGACTCCGTGGCAGCGCGATGAGCGGCCTGGAAGAGGCATATAGCGGGACGCCGGAGGCTTTCCCCTTGCTCTGCAAGGACATCGAGGGCTCTGCGGCGGCGCCGACGGAGGGCCAGTGGCGCCTGCGCACCGCGACGCCGTCGCGCTTCCCGGACGTCGTGGATCGGCTCGATTTCGTCGCCATGCGGCCTGGCGCCGGCCTGGGCGACGCGTGGCAATGGGTGAACGTCTTCGACGACGCGGCGTACGGCATTGAGAATCTCCTCGGGATAAGCGCGCCTAACGGACGCCACCTCACCGAAATGAACACGAGCGCGCCGAGACTCGTCCGGCCGGTTGAGGGGGACTTCGCCGCGGACGCTATATCGCTGCCGGCTCCGCAGGACGGCCCCACGATCGGGGGCATCCTCCTGTGGGCCGACGCCGACAACTACCTGCGAGTCGAACGTGGCGTCCACGGCCCGCACGATGTCAGCTTCTCCGGCCGCATCGACGCAGCGGACACGCGCTTCGGCCGCGGGCGTCTGGCGGCAGACCGCGTGCATCTGCGCATCGAGCGACGTGGCGACACGGTCCGCGCTCTGTGTAGCGGCGACGGCCGAGACTGGAGCAGCATCGGAGAAACGCCCTTCGCCGTCGACGGCGCCGTGAGTGTCGGCATGCACGCCCTCGGCGGCATCGACCGCACGATCTACCGTGGCGAGCACCGCGAAGGCGCAGCCATCCGCTTCGAGTCGTTCACGCTGAGAGGATGACGCCCGTCGGCGTCCGAGGCGTTCCCGTGCAGCAAGCGTACATCGACGCCCTTACACGCCATGCGGAGAGTGACGACCGCGTCCTGGCCCTGTGGCTGCAGGGCAGCTTCGCCACGGGCGCCGCGGACAGCTACTCGGATGTCGACGCCCACCTCCTCACGACCGACGAGAATGCCGACGCGTTCCGCTCGGGAGGCGAGGGCTGGCTCGCGGCCGTCCGGCCGACCGTCTACCGCGCTTCGATGTTTGGCGGCCAGATGCTCCACGCCGTGACCGACGAGGGCATGCGCGTAGACCTGTGGATGCACGCGGGAGAAACGCGCGACGTGTCCGGCGCCGCCGTCCGCGCGCTATTGGACCCCGACGAGCGCATCGTACTTGGCGAGCCCGGCGCCCGGGACGGCGATGCCGCCGCCGCTCTGACCCGCCACCTGAGCGAGTTCTGGCGCATCTTCGCCATGCTACCCGTGGTGGTCGGTCGTGATGAGCGCGTGAAGGCCTTCGTGGGCGCTGGGCTGCTCGCGGACGCCCTCGGCGAGGCGTTGCTGTTCGGCGGAGGTCGGTCTCGGGATGCAGGCGTCAAGCGCCTGAACGAGTTCCTCCCCGACGAGTGGCGCGTCGAGATCGAGGACGCCCTCCACCACGCCGGATCGTCCCCACGCGCCCTCGTCGAGACGCACCTGAGACTCGCCGCGGTGATGCGGAGACACGGCCCGCACGTTGCGGGCGCGCGAGGGACGCGCTACCCCGCCGCGTTCGAGGCGACGGCCATCGCATACGTCCGGGAGGAACTGGACCGGATCAAGCTGTCCGGCGACGCCGATCTGTGGGCGCCTCTCGCGGACGCGCGGTAGCTGACCGTACGTGGTCGACGAGCCCGCTCGTCGAGGCGCCGCCGCACGCGATAGGCGCTTGGCCGTTACCTGCCGTCGCCAGATCGGCTATCCATCCTTCGAGTCCACCCATCGTGACCGGAGGATGCCCATGACGCCCCGCGAACGCTACGTGCAGTCCCTTCTCTTCGGCAAGCCCGACAGAGTCACGTTCTCACCGGGCGGCGGCCGGGAGTCCACGGTCGCCAACTGGCGCACGCAGGGCCTGCCCGAAGGCGTCAGTCCCCACGCCCATATGATGGAGACGTTGGGGATAGAGCCCGAGCCGCAGCGACCCATGCCCGGCCTCGGCGTGCCGTTTACGATGATCCCCAAGTTCGAGGAGAAGGTGATCGAGCACAAAGACGGTCACTACATCGTGCAGGACTGGATGGGCGCGATCACCGAGATCTCCGACGAGTTCGACTACACCTACATCCGGTCGGCGAAGGACTTCGTCACGCGCAAGTGGCACAAGTTCCCCGTGGAAACGCGCGCCGATTGGGAACAGATGGCGTGGCGTTACGACGCAACAACCTCTGAACGCTACCCCGACGACTTCGACGCCCGTTGCGAAGCCCTGCAAGACCGCGACGGCGTCGTGCGCATCCACTTCAACGGTCCCTTCTGGCAGTTGCGCGAGTGGGTGGGCATGGAGGGGCTCTGCATCATGCTCCTCGACGACCCGGACTTCGTCGTCGAGATGATCGCGCACTGGACCGAGTTCGCGTCGCGCACGATGGCGCCGATCTTGGAGCGCGTGCAGCCGGATCAGGTCGGGTTCTCCGAAGACATGGCGTACAAGAGCTTCAGCATGATCTCGCCGGAGATGACGCGCCGATTCCTCATGCCCTCCTACGAGCGGTGGGTGTCCGAGGCGCGCGCGGCGGGCTGCGAGGTGCTGTTCATGGACTCCGACGGCAAGATCGACGAGCTCATCCCCATCTGGATCGAGGCCGGAATCAACGCGTGCGGGCCCATCGAAGTCGCCGCCGGCAACGACATCGTCGAGTTCCGAAAGACGTTCGGCGACCGCATGGCGTACACCGGCGGCATCGACAAACGCGCCATCGCCAAGGGCGGAGATGTGATGCGCGACGAGGTGACACGCGTCGTCGTGCCGTTGCTGGAGCAGGGCGGGATCGTCCCGGGCTGCGACCACGGCGTCCCGCCGGACATCTCGTGGCCGAACTACGTGGCGTATTCGCGTCTATTGGCCCAGTTGACGGGGTGGCTCTAGCCGGGGGGCGCGGCGAACGGGGTAGGCCGGCGACCGCCCTGTCTGGGGCAACGCGGTCAGTGTCACCTGCGCGTCATACACCCGCGCCACGCGATCTAACGCCGTGGAATCGCCCCCGCGCGACCTCGCCTGCGCGGTGACCGTGAGTTTCACCGCCCCATCCGTGGGCGCGTGTGTCACGTAGAGGCCTTCTCGGAGGAACATGTGCGTGGGCACGTAGGCGCCGTACCCTTCCTCGGCGCCGGCTCCCTGGGGAAGCGCCCCTGTACGCGCCCTGTCTCCGTCGGCGTCGTCCACGATCTGCCAGTACGTGTCCAGTTCGTCGCTCGGATCGCGACGGTCGCGGAACGGCGTGACGCGCGCGTCGATCACCACATCCACATTCATCAGCAGGCGGAAGACGTGCGATACCTCAAGTGGGAGACTGCCGAGCGCGTCCGGCCGGAGCGTCAACACCGCGCTCGCCGTTGTGCTCTGCGGGTCAGTACCCAGCCATCTGACGATCGGCGGCACATACACGCCAAGCCGGACGGTCTGCATGGTTCCGTCAGAACACCGCGCGGATTCCGCGGCGATTGACAGACAGATCAGACACATTAGCGTCCGCAGCACACGGCCCATACACGCCCCGACCCCGAGGGGATTTGAGGGTCCAGCCGCCGATGGCGGCCCGCAGTGTCTGTACCGTGTGTGATTTGGGTGGGAGTAGGGATCGCAGCATGCCTGGGCGGCCGCCCATCGCGCCGCATTACCCGGAGGCGCACATCCGCAAATCCCGGTGCGAATATGCGATATAACCCCCACGCACTCCAGCACATGATAGGGTATTACCCGCGCGCCCGCAAGGGCAAAATACCATGCAGCAGCGAGATCTCGCGCGTGGGCACGTCGCGCGCAGGCGGTAGGGCGGGCGGTTGGAGCGGGGAGGCAGGCGGCCACGTGCAAGCTAAGGGGCATGGCCGTCAGACCTACGCCCCTTAGCTTTCTGGAGAGGGAGGGTCAGAGCGCGGCGCGTAGCGCGGCCCACGTCGTCACGGCTTTCCCGGCCGGGTCGACCGCCTGCGGCGTGTGGTCGAAGGTCATCGTGCCGAACAACGCGGCGTTCTTGCCCGCCCCGATGCCCGAGGACCATTCCAGCCATCCCAGGCGTACGTCGCCATCGTTCGCGTTGACCATGTCCGAGTAGCCGATCTCGGCGTCCTTGTTGTCGTTGATGTAGTCGCTGAGTGGCTCGTCGGTTTCGTGCGTGATGAGCAGGACGGCCGCCTCGTAGTACGTCATGTCGTTCGCGTCGTCGCGGACGATGGCGACGTCGATGAACTCAATGTTCGTGGCGCTCGACCACACCGCCGTGAGTATCCGGTCGTCCTGGAGCGCGTAGCCCCACTCGATGTCTTCCGCGGAACCGGGAAGGCCGTCATACTCCATGTCCACGCGGTGCTGCGGGGAGTCGCCGTTCCATAGCGCCGGCGCGTTCGGCACGACCGCGGCGGGGACCGCATGATCGCGGTCGGTCACCTCGATCGCGGTGTACAGGTAGTCGTCGTCCCACAGCACCGCCGAGAACGCCTCGAACCCGGCGGGCTGTGCGCCGCCGGCATAGACGTCCATCTCCTGCCAGTCAGCGGCCAGCCAGTCGCGATCGGTCAGGTCGCCGTCGATAGCCGGCTCGCCCCGCATGGCGACGCGGTTGTAGTCCGGGTTCTGGGCGATTGCGGTAACTGCGAGCGTGACCGCGACGAGGCCGACGGCGCCGACCCACGAAATCCGATGTAGCCGTTCCATCCTGGCGCTCCCTTCACGTATTACGAGTATCCATGTATATGGATATATAGAGCCTGGCGTCCCTCCAGACCAGCGCGCCGCCCGATCAAGCCTCCGCGGCCCCGTTCGGGGCGTCGCGGAATCACGCGCCGCGGACCGCGGTTGCGCGGCTATGGGCCGTCGCCGGCTCGCAGTCTGTCCAGATAGACGCGCGTCTTGACTGAGCTCGCGTTGTCGCCTCCGATGCCGCCAGCGTTCTCGCCACGCGTGTACATGTACCACGGCTCGCCGTGGTCGGCGCGCGAGGTGGCCCAGCTCCACGGCTCAAGTGCCGGCAGCCACGCGGCCGTGTCCTCGCGCGCGGTCAGGCCCGCGAGCGACAGCTTCTCGCCGTTGGGCGTTAGGGTGAGATGGAACAGCTCATGTCGCGCGTTGTACCACTGTGTCTCTCCGCCGTCGGGATCGGTGGCGAACAGCAGATGCAGACGTCCCTCGACATCCGCCGCGAGCGACGTGGCGCGCCCGCGCGCCAGATTCAGCGGAGACAGCATCGGCTCCAGGTCGATTTTGCGCCAAGCGTTGTCGTGGCGTGTCCATAGCGACCCGCTCTTCGCGCCCGGGAGCGTGAGGAACATCCACGGCCTGCCCAAACCGTCGACGACGTGGTTGCCTGCGCGTAAATCGTGCAGGCTCGGGCGCGCGTCGTGTGGTCGCCGGTAGAGCGCTTCCATCGTGTCGACGGTCACGGGCGTCGTCGCGGGCCGACCCGACTCGCTCAGCCAGACATCGCCGCCGTCCTCGGAGCGCAGATACACGATTGCCCGCGCGTAGCCGTCGGCCGCGCTGCCGCTGTCCGAGTAGTAGAACTGGAAGATGAGATGCACCACGCCGTCCGGCGCCACGGTCAGGGAGTGCATATAGTGGTTGTAGCCGGACACGGGGCTGATCGCGATGCTCCGGGCCTGCTCCCAGGGGCGCCCTGCGCGCTTGCGGCGGTACCAGAGCTGCCAACGGTCGCCGGCCTCCCGATGCGCGAGATGTAACGTCCCTCGGTCGTCCGCGACCAACGACGGGTACGTGTCACGCGGGCCGAGGGCAACGGGTTCGCTCCACCCCTCGGTTGACTCGGGCTCGTCGGCGTAGCGGTATAGGAACTCGCCCGAATGCGCCCCGATGATGGCGTGCAGACGCCCGTCCCGGTCGAGTGCAAGCGCCGGGCCGCAGTGGTTGTCGACGCCCTCTCCTAGCGGAAACTCGCACACGGCGGCCCCGGTGGCCGCGTCACGCGCGCCGAACATGATCCGCGCCGGATCGCCGTGCGTCGCGGCCGCGTCCAGCCAACCGATGTACAGCCTGTCCTCCCGGCGGACGAGCTTCGCGCTCATGTTGTATCCCGTGGCGCGATCCGATCCCTCGGCCGAAATGAGATGAGCTGTTCCCATCGCGATACTGCCCAACGGTTGTGCAAGCGGCTGCCAGACATCAGGGCCATCGTCAGCCGGCCTGCCGGGCACGACAACCCCACGTGTCAACGGCGCGCCATACAGCGCGTTTCTAAGCCATCGACCGACGACGCGCTTCCGGCCAGGAGACACCGCAATGCACCGTTTCCGAATCGCATCGGCCGCGACGATGCTCGCGACCGGCCTCGCGGCGGCGGCGGCGCCCACGCTGACGACGGACGAGAAGCGCTACGACGCCGGAGAGCCGGTCATCTTCACGCTCGACAACGACTCGGCCGAGGTCGTCGGCTGGGGCTCGTTCGGCCGCCATCCCGTCGTGTACAGGAAGCTCGCGTCCGACAAGCGCGAGGCCGTCTACGCGCTCCCGGAGGCCATGGACGAGGGAGCGGCGATGTTGCCGCCGGGAGAAAACGCGCAGTGGGCATGGAACCAGAACGCCCGCGGCGACGAAGACGGCGAGGACGACCGACCCGACGCCGACGATCCAGATCAGGGAGTCGCCGTCGGCGAGCCACATCCCGGCGCGGACCCACACCCCGAGCCGACGCTGATGGCCGGCGCCGGAGACCGCGTGCGGGCCGGCGCATATGTCGCCGAGTTCGAGACGTTCGACGCAGTGCACGCCACTCCCGAGTTCGTGATCCGCTCCACGCTGCCCGTCGATCCCGCCGGCAAAGCGGCCGTAGCCTGGGGATCCCTCAAGGCTCGCCGCTAGCGGCTGCCAGCCGTCGCGAGCACAACTCCGCACGATTCGGGTGGGCTCCGCCCGCTCCGCGCAATACAGTGTGTGTGACGCTGGCTCCGGTTTACGCCGGCGCCCTTCATGTGCGCCGTAGACGACCGGAGAGTTGACGCATGCCTACGACCGATTTCGAGCGGATACGGACGGCGATCGAGTACGTCGCCGCGCACTTCGGCGAACAGCCTGCGGTCGACGACATCGCGCGTAGCGTCCACCTCAGCCCGTACCATTTCGCGCGCCTCTTCCGGCGCTGGGCGGGCGTGAGTCCCAAGCAGTTTCTCCAGCACACGACGCTCGAATACGCGAAGGGGCTCCTCGCCGAGTCACGGACGGTGCTCGATGCCGCGTACGCGTCCGGGCTCTCGGGCCCCGGCCGCCTGCACGACCACTTCGTCACCATCGATGCCGTGACGCCCGGGGAGTTCAAGAGCCGCGGGCGCGGGGTGTCCATATCCTACGGCGTCCACGCCACGCCGTTCGGCGACTGCCTCATAGGCGTCACACCGCGCGGCGTCTGCCGCCTGCGATTCGTCGATCCCGGTGATGCGGCCGGCGCGGTGGAATCGCTGCGTCGGGAGTGGCCGGGGGCCACGCTGAGCGAAGGCCCCGCGGCGACGCAGCCGATCGCGGAACGCATTGGCGAGCCGCAGGCAGCGGCCGCCGGGCCGCCCTTGCTGCTCCGTGGCACGAACTTCCAGGTCAAGGTGTGGCAGGCGCTGTTGGCGATCCCGCCGGGCGGGGCCATGTCCTACGGGGATGTGGCCGCGGGCGTCGGGTATCCGACGGCGTCTCGCGCCGTCGGCTCGGCCGTGGGCGCCAACCCGATCGCGTGGCTCATCCCGTGCCACCGGGTGCTGCGGAGTTCAGGCGCGATCGGTGGATACCGCTGGGGCGTCGCGCGAAAGGTCGCCATGCTGGGGTGGGAGGCCGCCGCCGAAACTCGCGCGGAGGCGCCGGGAGCTTGACGGAAGGCGGCTCCGGGCTTACAAGGGGACGCCCGGGTACGCACGCAAGACGTTACGCTCGAAGGAGATGCATTCGATGCACCGCAGTTGCTTTCTCGGATGCGGAGGCCGCGCCCGCGGCCACGCACAGGCGTACAAGCACGTCACGCGCGGCGAGATGGTCGCCATCTGCGACATGGACGAGGAACGCCTCAGCTCGTTCGGCGACGATTTCGGCGTCGAGACGCGCTACACCGACATGGTGGAGATGATCGAGAAGGAGAAGCCCGACCTTCTCCACATAGTCACGCTGCCGACGATCCGCTACTCGCTGATGAAGATCGCCGCGGACATGGGCGTGCCGGCGGTTATCGTCGAGAAGCCCATCGCGCTGCAGAGCGAGGATTATCTCGAGATCCGCACGCTTCTGGACACGGACACGAAGTTCATCGTCAACACGCAACTCCACTTCCACCCGAACAACCTCATCCTTGGCGATGCGGTGCGCGGGGGAGCCATCGGGGACATCCGGTTCGTGGACGCCAGCGCGCGTTCCACGCCCATCGACCAGGGCCCGCACGTCTTGGAGCTGGTGTCGTCGTATCTCGGCCTGATCGCGCCCACGCAGGTGTTCGGGCAGGTCTCGGGAGCGGCGCACATGTCTAGCTCCCAGCCCTCTCCCCAGCACGGATCGGCCGCGGTCACGTATGAGGGAGGCATCCGCGCGCAGGTCACCTTCGGCACGGAGTCGGCCCCGCGCATCTGGGACAGCGACTCGACCGTCATGCACAAGCGCATCGCCGTATACGGCACGGAGGGTTGGGCGCACTGGTACATGGCGGGGTGGGAGAAGTTCACGCAGGAGGGCGGCTACGAGAGCGGCTCTCACAGCTACGGAGAGCAGGACTTACTCGCCCAGGCCGGCCTGACGGACGCCGCGTTCGAGTGGATGGCCGACGACGCCGTCGGGCACCCGACTTGCCTGTCCAACTCGCTAAACGAGTTCGGCATCCTCCTGGGGATGTACACTTCGTCGCTGACCCGTCAGCCGGTTGCGTTGCCGTTCGACCCGCCCGCGAATCTGCTGACCGATCTCGCGGAGGCGCTCGCGTAGGCGGAGCCGGACATCGGCCGGGCCGCTCTTGCCATGGGGCGCGCCCGGCCGCTTGATCGCGAGCCGCTTTGGACTTACAAGGTGTCGTCCGACCACATTCGCCGAAGGACGTCAGAAGCCAGGCCCCAAGGAGACCGACCCGATGTACCGCAGTTGCTTCCTCGGATGCGGCGGCCGCGCACGCGCCCACGCGCACGCCTACGAGCACGTCACACGTGGCAAGATGGTCGCTATCTGCGACATGGACGAGGAACGCCTAGCCTCGTTCGGCGACGACTATAGCGTCGAGACGCGCTACACCGACATGGTCGAGATGATCGAGAAGGAGAGGCCCGACCTTCTCCACATAGTCACGCCGCCGACGATCCGGTACTCCCTGATGAAGATCGCGGCCGACCTGGGAGTCCCGGCGGTCATCGTAGAAAAGCCCATCGCGCTGCAGAGCGAGGACTACATCCAGATCCGTTCGCTGCTGGACACCGACACGAAGTTCATCGTCAACACGCAACTCCACTTCCACCCCAACAACCTCATCCTCGGCGACGCCGTGCGAGGCGGGGAGATCGGGGACATCCGATTCGTGGATGCCAGCGCGCGCTCGACCCCCATCGACCAGGGGCCGCACGTCCTGGAACTGGTCTCCTCGTATCTCGGCCTGATTGCGCCCACACAGGTCTTCGGGCAGGTCTCCGGCAGCGGCCATATGGAGGGACGTCAGCCCTCGCCGTCCCATGGCACGGCGGCCGTGACGTACGAAGGCGGCATCCGCGCGCAAGTAACCTTCGGCACGGAGTCGGCCCCACGCATATGGGACAACGACTCGGTGTTCATGCACAAGCGCATCGCGGTGTACGGCACGAAGGGCTGGGCGCACTGGTTCATGGCCGGCTGGGAGAAGTTCACGCAGGCGGGCGGCTACGAGAGCGGCGCGCATGGCTACGGCGAGCAGGACTTGCTTGCGCAAGCCGGTCTCACCGACGCCGCGTTCGCGTGGATCGACGATGACGCCCTCGGACACGCGACGCAGTTGTCCAATTCCCTGAACGAGTTCGGCATCATCCTGGGGATGTACACGTCGGCGCTGACCCGTCAGCCGGTCGCGCTGCCGTTCGATCCGCCCGCGGGCCTGCTGGACGATCTCGCCGAAGCTTTGGCGTAGCTTGCCGGCAAGAACGGAACCGAGGGCCGTCCCGGCCGCGTCGTCTGGGCGGCCCGCCGATATCTAGCCGACGCCGCCAGAACGGTCGAGTCGCTCCCTCCTGCCGCGTGCTACCGCATGTCCAGCATCATCAGCCGCGCGACGAAGTTCTCTGGATCACGTCCAGCCACCAGCTCGCCGCGCGCCTCGTCCATCACATGCGGGGGAGAGTCACCGCGCGCCCACGCCGGAAGCTCGTCGGGCGCGCCCAGCGTCCCGACCTGAGTGAATCCGAGCCTGGCATACGTCGTCCACGGCATGCCTCCCGCCCACGCCGCAAAGGAGGGCAACCCGGGAGGCGCGGCCGGAGCGACGACAGCGACGTAACCCGCGTCATGCGCCCAGGTCATCGAGGCCCTGCAAAGCGCCGACCCGATGCCCCGCCCGAAGTACGTTTCGTCCGGGTCGTCGTCCACCTTGGCCTTGGCCAGCGTCCGGCCGACGTGGAAGCACGCGTGGCACCACGCCCTTCCGGCCCGCGGCGCCCGGAATCCTACGACATCCGGCCACCACCGGTTCCACATCGGCCAGTCCACGTTCTCGACGGCCGGGAAATCGACGGCATAGCAGTGCAACTGGCCGACGCAAACGTCGCCGTCCCACGCCGCCATGCCGATGGTGTGTTGACGCGCGAACAGCCGGCGACGCGCGGCCGCGTCCTCGGGCCAGCAGCGCATCACGATGCGGTCTGTATCTGACGGCTCGATCGGGCGAACGGTCCACGTCTCTGCCATGGCGCCACTCGAACGGTTGGGTGGGGAGATCAGAAGAGGCGAGGCTGCAACGTGCCGGGCCGCGCGCTCAGGGGAGGCGTCCACCGCGTCGCCTCGCCGATACATGCGACGGCCTCCTTGCCAGGGGCGACCGAGTCGTCCCCGAACTCGCGTAGGATCTCCTGCGCCGCCGCCAGTTTGCGGGGAAGGGCGGCGTATCCGTCGCCGTACAGCGCCCGCGCCATCCTCACGCAGTCCGCGCCCCGCAGAACCACGGTGTGCGTTACGCAATACGCTCTCGGCGTGCGCGTCTCTTCCTGGATATCGCAGCCCGGGATCGTCTCGCGAGCGAAATCCGCGAACTGGCCCGCCAGCTCTCGCGATCGGCAGGCGAAGGAGATGACGGGGCGGCGTACGCCCTCGTCTCGGCTTACGGCGATCGACCCGCCCCCGTCGATGCAGCCGCGCCAGAAGTGCGGGTCGTTCTCGAGCTCGAACGCCCGCGCGACGAGCGTCTTGTAGGGCACCACGCCGTAACGGGCCAGCGTCTTGGCCAGCCGGCCGGAGCGGACCTGCACTGACAGATAGGAACGGCTGGCGTCTCGGAATCCGTCGCGCGTGCCGACCGTGATGGGGTCCATTGCACGCACGAACGCGCGGAACCGCTCGAGATGCGTCC
This sequence comes from Candidatus Poribacteria bacterium, assembly GCA_002687025.1. Lineage (GTDB taxonomy): Bacteria > Poribacteria > WGA-4E. The sequence continues at coordinate 292 of NYZG01000198.1, read as the reverse complement.
TATCCTCGTCGGCCGTGGTGACGGCGATGGCGGGGCTACGCGTGCCCGCGCGCGTTATCGACCCGGCGGCCATCAGGAAGCCTACCCAGTAGGCAGACTCCGGAGTGACGACATCGAATGCCGCCTCATCCAGCGTGTTCTCTCGTGTCAGCCTGTGCCGGGGTTCGGTCCGCGTTCGCCTCATCATCGTCGTCTCCTGGATCCTCGGAGTCCGCATCATTACTGAAGCGATACTGGATCAAGTCTGACTGCCATCTCGAACCCTCACCACGTGCAGTTGACGTTGCCGACT
>NYZG01000197.1 GCA_002687025.1 Candidatus Poribacteria bacterium | reverse complement strand
CCGGTGCGGACCCGCATGCCGGGTGGTGTGGGAGGGGATCGGCAGGGACAACCTGCCGCCCCTATCCCGATCGGCCGGAGCGACGCCGGCCGGATGTGGCGTTCGCGCGGATAGTGGCGCGTGCGCGGGCCCATGCACGTACGCGCGTAGGGCGGGGATACCCCCGCCCTACGCGCGTACGGTCTGCTATGCGTGCTATTCGCCCTTGATGGCGACCTCGACGCGGCGGCTCTGCTTCTGACCGGCTGCCGTGCTCTGCCCGCCGACCGTCTCGAAGTGCCCGCGTCCGCTGACGACGACCTTGTTCGATACGCCGCGCGACTCGAGGTAGGCCGCGACCGCGCGAGCGCGCGCTTCGGACAGTTGTAGGTTCGTCATGAACGTGCCGCCCAGGATCGGCCGCGAGTCCGCGTGGCCCGTCACGAGGACGGTTGCAGACGGGTTGTCCTTGATGTCCGCGATGCCCTTGTCGAGGTCCTTCTTGGCAGCGTCGCCAAGTGACACCGAACCCGAGCTGAAGTAGACGGTGCTGACGCCGATCGGGACAGACTTGCGCAGCGTGTCGGCAGTCTCGGCCCGTAACGACTCGATGTCGCCCATCGACTTCGAGGACATCGCGTCGATCTGCGACATGACGCCGTCGCGCGCGTTGCCAAGGATGTCCTCGACGTCGCTGAGAACCCTGTCGTCGCCCGCGGCCGCGTTCGCAGCAGCGTCCCTGTTGGCGGCGTCGATGGCGGCCTGCAACTCGTCGCGCAGTGCGCCGTCCATTTCCGTGGCGTTCTGATTCGCCGATGCCAGCGTGTCGGCATCTCCCTGCTCCGCGTTCGCCATCGCGTCGTTCTTGGCATCCTCGACCGCCTCGCCGAGGTCCGTCGCCGCGGTCTCAAGTGAGCCGAGTCGTCCTTCGGCCGCGCCGATGGACGAGTCTACACCCGAAAGCCTCTCGGCGTTGTCCGCCTTATAGGCTTCGTATTCAGGCAGGAACACATCCTTCTTCATGTTCCCGCAACCGGCGAGGACGAGAACGGCAACAGATGATGCCGCCAGCCACGCCATAGGCTTCCGTGTCATTCGATGTGCCTCCCAGCAAGTGAAACAAGGCGCCGAGTCTACAGATGCGGCCCGGGGGTATCTCAACTGTCTACGTCGTACCGAAGCTCGCGTTACGAAGCCATGCGCTCAATACGCCTGCCCGCGGCCGGCACGCAGCCGGATGACGGGACTATACGTGCGTGAGTATATAGGACGGCCGACGGGTCGTCAACCCGACAACTCGCCGAAACTCGGGCGCGCGGGGCCGCGAGCGTCGGTCGTGGGCGGGGGCGTCGTACGCAGCGCTCAAAGGTGTCGCTGGAGGAATGATTCGGCGTGCGCCATCGCAGCTTCCGCCGCCATGTCGCCGCTCTCATCATCGATGACAAGCCATCCGTCGAACCGGATGTCGCGGATCGCCTTGAAGATCGGCGCGAAGTCCAACTCGCCGCGGCCGAGTGCGCAGAACCCGCCGCCTGCGAGGTCCTTGATGTGGAACAGGTCGATGGTTTCGCGGGACTCCAAGATCAGGCGCGGAATGTCCGTGATGCCGCCGAGGGCCGCGTGCGCTGTGTCCAGCGTAAGTGTGACGTCGTCGGGCTGCGTCATGTCGCGGAGCGCGGCCAGGTCTTCGCCGCTCTCGAATACGGCGCCGGCGTGGTGGTGGAGCGACAGCGCCGTGCCGTACGCGCGTGCGTCGCGGCCGAGCCTCGTCAGAATGTCGGCGGCCTCCTCGCGGGCGACAGCGTCACGCTTCCACCCCGCGACCCACGTCACGATCGGCAACTCGTGTGACGCGGCCCAGCGCAATGTCTCTCGGATCGCGCCCTCGTCGACGCCGTACACGATCACGCCCATCGCGTTATCGACAGCGGGCGCCACGCCAGCGTCGACCCAGGGCGTGAACTGTGTTCCCTTGGGTTGTACGCCCTCGAAGCCGTATGCTGAGGCGAGCGCCGCCATCTGCCGCAGCTCCTCAGCGTTCCCGGGACGCGAGTAGGCTAGTCGCATCTGTCCGTTTGCTCCCCTGCGCGGCGCGGAAGGCGCCGGTATGCGATCGCAGATGATACAATGGCTCACGGTTTGCCCGCTAATGCCTGGATTGGAGAGGTCCATGGGTGAGCGCCGCCTTCAGTCGATAGTCCTTGTCGTGGTGGCCGCAACGGTGACAGCGGCCGCGGCGCCATCGCGCGCGGCCACGTCGCGCGAGGAAGTGCGCGCCATCATCACGGACGTGACCCATCGCCCTGCGACCATTGTCGAGGGGGTCGGAGCGCCGCACCAGGAGGTGACGACGTCCTCCGTGGAGGCGCAGGCGTTCTACGACCAGGGCCTCGGGTGGACGCACAGCTACTTCTGGATGGAGGCCGCGCGGTCGTTCCATCACGCTCTGGCCCTGGACGAGAACATCGCCCTTGCCCACATCGGGCTGTACGTCGTGTATTGGAACGTCGGCATGCGCGACCTGTCGAAGCAGCATCTCGACGCCGCTGTCGAACTCCGCGAGCACGTTAGCGACCGCGAGCGGATGTACATCGACGCGCGCGAAACGCAGCATAGGGCGATGCTGGCGGGCGGCGACGAGCGCAGAGCGTTGCGCGACCAGTACAGATCCGCTCTCGCCCGGACGCTGATGGCATACCCAGGCGACGCGGAGCTGTGGGTCGCTCGGGGGCAGGCCGCGGAGCCGGCGCCGTCTGGAATTGGGCAACGCGGCTCGATAAACGGCGTCGCATGGTACGAGTCTGCTCTGGTCCGTGACCCGGACCATGTCGGTGCACACCACTACCTGCTCCACTGCTACGAGAACATGCGGCAATACGAGCTCGCCGTCTACCACGCGGAGGAGTATGGCAATCGGGCCCTCGTCGCGCCGCACGGGCAGCACATGGTGGCCCACGTACTCCCTCGAGTGGGCCGGTGGGACGACGCTCTCGCGCGCTTCCAGAGAGCGTACGAGCTCGAAGCTGCCTACTACGAACGTGAGGACATCCCGCCCTGGGCGGACTGGCACCATCTGCACAACCTGCATCTGTACGGCATGGCCCTCCTCCGCAACGGTGACACGGCGCGGGCGGGGGCCGTCCTTCGGGAGGGCTGGGACACGCCGGGCCACCGACCTGTCAACGAGGTGTACGCCCATCTCCCGTACCTGGAATACCTGTTACACGTCGGGGACTTGGAGGAGGCCGTCGCCCGGGCCAACGAGCTGGCCGACACGCACGGCGCGACCGGAGCGGCGGTGGGCAAGGCGTTCGCGGGCGAGGCGCTGCTGCTCCTCGGCCGGCAGCACGAGGCGGACGCGGCGTCTGCCGACATAGACGCAACGCTGGCCAGTAGGTTTCCGAACGGCGTCCCGGGCCGCGGGCAGTCGTTCATCAGGCAGTTCAGGGCCGAGCGGGCCCTGTATAGCTCGGACCCAACGACCGTGTTCCTGATCGAGGAAGGGCTCCTGGAGATCGCGGACTCTCTGCTTCGGGAGGCCAGCTTCGACGGCTGGGGGGAAGGCCTATTCCGCATTGAGCGGATGATGCGCTTTGCGCACCGCGCGGGCCTCCCCGATCTCGTGGAGAAGCTGCGTGGCCGGCTGTCGACGCTCGACCCGGAATACACGCCGACCGTCGACTTCGCCGAATGAAAGCCGTGGTGACCGGCGCCAACGGCTTCGTAGGCAGTCACCTCGTGGAAGCTCTCGCCGCCCGCGGCGACGATGTGACATGTGTCGTGCGCCGTACGAGCGATCTGACGTGGCTGGGCGCAGCCGCCGTCGCGCTCGTACGGGCCGACATCACCGATCCTACTTCCCTGGACGCGGTCGTCGCGGGCGCCGATGTCGTCTTCCACCTCGCTGGAATGCTCCGCGGCCGGGACTACGCGACCTACTACCGAGTCAATGCGGAGGGGACGCGCAACCTGGCCATCGCGTGCCGTCAGTCCAGCCCGTGCCCGCCGCGTCTGGTGTATTGCAGCACCCAGGCAGCCGCCGGGCCGAGCGTGGACGGACGACCCCGAGCTGAAGCCGACGCTCCGGGCCCGGTGAGCGACTACGGCCGCAGCAAACTGGAAGGCGAGCGCGCGCTGGCCGAAGTGGCGGACGGAGCACTGCCCTACGTCACGGTGCGGCCCCCCGCCGTTTACGGGCCGCGGGACACGGATATCCTGATCTACTTCAGGCTGATATCGCGCGGCATCGCGCCGTTCGTGGGAGATGGGCGGCAGGCGTTCGATCTCGTGTATGTCGCCGACCTGGTGGCAGCGTTTCTCTTGGTGGCCGACAACCCCGCAGCCGTCGGCTCCGTCTACTATGTGAACGACGATGCCGAGCACACGTGGCGTTCGATGTCACGCGCTATCGCCCGAGTGTTGGGAAAGCGGCCGCTGCCCGTGCCGATTCCCCTGCCGGTGATCTCCGTCGTGGCGCGTCTGGCTGAACTGGTGGGCGCCGTGCGGGGCGTGGCTCCCGTGATACACCGGCAGAAGGTCACCGAGTTCCGTCAGGCGGCGTGGAAGTGTGACAGCTCGCGCATTCGCGAAGAGCTGGGCTTCACTCACGAATACGACATCGAGCGCGGAATGCGGGAGACGGCGCGATGGTATCGCGATCAGGGGTGGCTATGAATCGCCGGCGGACGACGCTCGTGGTGGTGTGCGCCATCGTGGCCGTCGCCGGATGCGGTGGCTCGGGCCGGTCAACGCGGCTGGCGCGCGTAGGCCGCGACACGCCCTCCCGCGCGACGCCGCCCGTAGTCGGGGCCTACGTCACGTACCACGCGCCATCACGCGTTTTCACCGTCGGCAACGGGTCGCTGGCGCGACGCATCCAAATTGCCGACGATGGCATGGGCGTCGCGACGCTCTCGCTGCGATCGCTGCCCACGGGCGTGGAGACTCTCGCCGGCGCACAGCACGACTTCGCCGTGTCAATTGGTGGCAAATCCTACACAACTGGGAACCGATCACTGGAGTACGTCCGGCACGACACGGCCTCGGACGGGCGTGGCGCCCAGGCTTTGCGGCTGTACTTCCGACCGGTGACGGTCGGTGGCCGGGACGCGGCGCCATTCGAAGTGGCGGCTATCTATGAGGTCGCCAAGGACACACCCGTGATGCAGACATGGCTAGAGGCCCGCAACCTCGGGGACGTGCCCCTGATCGTCGAGGATGCCGCGACACAGCTCGTCACCGTGACTCCTGATGCGGCCTACGCGTGGCGACGTGGCGGCCGACCGGCTACGATCGCCCTGCCGATTGTAGGCGGAGCCGACCATGGCCTCGTTTGGCTGAGCGCGTCGACGGCCCGCCACGGCCCGCTCATCATCGGAATAGCGAGCTCGGCGCCTGGACCGCTGAAGCGCATCGCGGCAGACCGCGCCGGCCGCGTCGCGGTGGGCATGGACCCCCGCGGAGGCGGCATCTGGGCCCAACCGGGCCAAACCGTTGCGCTGCCGTCGGCGTACGTCTGGGTGTCAGTCGGCCCGCTGGTCGCACAGGCCGCAAGGGAGTGGATGGACTCCATCGATCTCGCCCGACGCTCCATCGACGCTGCACCCCACGTAGACGTAATCAGCGTCGCGAACGCCGATCTGGATGCCGACTGGCTGGAGGCGCAGGATGTGAACGCTGTCGTCTGCGTGCCATACGCCTGGCAGGCGGCGTGGGATGCTGACGATCAGGCGGAGCGTGTCTTCGCCGCGACTGGCGCGATCGTCGCCAGCGGCCGACGGCCTGGCTTGCTCGTGCCGGCCGCGTGGCTCCCGGACGGGGGCGCCCTCGCCGCCGACGAGACGCTGGCCCTGAGGACGGCGGCCGGCGGCCGCGTCGCTGCATCCTGGTGGGGTAGCTCTGGGACGATGGCTTCGCTGTCGTCGGACTACCGGGAGCTAGCGCTACGGTCGCTGGTGGCGCTTGTGGACGACCTCGGCCTGGACGCGGTGCTCCTCGACGGGCCCGTGACCGCGTCCGTTGGCGCCGGTGACAAGCCTGACAATCGCCTGCACGCCGGCTGGGATTCCTGGAACGGACTGCTTCGACTCGTAAGCAATCTGAAGCGCGAACGGCCGGACATCCACATAGGCGTGTCCGGCGATACGTACCGCCAGAGTGACGGGTTCGACGTCGCACTTCACCCGACCTCGTTCCTGTGGCAGCGCGGCCGGTCGGCTGCCTACGATGGCTTCTGGCGCACCGTCGCCAGCGCGCCCGCCACCGCTGGAGGACCACAAGGCAATTGAGCGCACCTTCACGTGCTCTGATATGTGCGGCCGCCATCGCGGCATTGGTCGGCTGTGACAGGCTGCCCATTGAAATCGACGGCGGACAGGACATAGCTCCGCCGATAGCCTTCACCGGCCCGGCGCCCCGGTGGATCACCTGGACCGCTGACGGCCAGCACGCCGCGTTTGAGCTCGGCGGACAGCTAGTCGTCGCGACGGGCGCGGACATGAAGGACGCGGTCGCCATCACGGGTCACTCGACGTACGGACACCCCTCGTGGTCCCCCGACGGCAAGGAGCTCGTGTACGACCATCCGAAGGAACGCTTCCGCCAGGCAACGCTGTGGATACGCACCGCACGTCCCCACGATGCGGGAGAGGATGATGTCGTCGAGCCCCCGCGCCAGCTCGCAGACGTGCCGCGACGCGATTGGATGCCCGTGTGGTCGCCCCGTGGCGACTGGATCGCCTTCCACTCGACCCGGGATCCGGCCTCACATGTCTGGTTCATACGGCCGACAGGCGTCGGCGCGCGTTTCCTCGCGCCCGCCGTGTCCGAGGAGGGAAGCCTCGCCTGGTCGCCTGACGGCTCGGAGTTGGCCTACGTATCGAGGGACGAGGGCACGCCCGACATTTGGGGTGGCAGCCCCGACTCGGGGTCGACGCGCCTACTCGCGGGCGGCGCCCGCTCTCAGGCGCGCCCGCTGTGGCGGCCCGACGGCGACGCCATCGGATGCCTGTCGAACGCCGAGGGCCAGTGGGACGTCTGGTACCGAGAAGTCGACGGCGCCGCCGAGTTGACCCGGATCACCGACATCGGCGATGTCGTCCTATTCAATTGGATCGCGGACGGTAACGCCGTGATGTTCCTGACGAGTGACTTGAAGCTGTACGCGCAACGTGTGGCGGATGGCTCGAAGGCAGAGCTCCTCCGCGACGCCGTGATGTTCGCCGCGTCCCCAGATGGGTCGCGGTATATCCACGTGCAGGCGGTGGAGAACTACTTCCGATACTTCGCCGACGTCATGCCGGCTGAATTCCTGCGTTAGCGAAGGCGGACGGCGGGCTCGGCGCCAGGGCGACCGGCACGGATGGCACTACCCCGTCACCCGCTTCGCGATGGCAGCGAGAGAGTGGGGCCGGCGAGTGGAATCGAACCACCGACCCGCTGATTACGAATCAACTGCTCTACCTCTGAGCTACGCCGGCCCACGGCGAAAGGAAGGTATGGTGGCGAGAGGCAGAGTCGAACTGCCGACGCAAGGATTTTCAGTCCTTCGCTCTACCAACTGAGCTATCTCGCCACGTCTCGCTCCTCCGTGCGAGCGCGCAACAACCGTAACTCATGGGGCATGCCGAGTCAAGGAAATCACCCGCTGTTTCGCCCCTACGCGATGGGTGCAAAGGCGTCCACAAACGGGTACAATTGCCGCCTGTCGCCACGTTGGCGGGCGGCCGAGGCAATAGGGCTAGTAGGAGACCCACCAATGAAGCGCCTGGCGTTTCTCTTGACATGCGCCATCGCCACGCAGATGAGCTGTGGCGGGGACGGGGACGAGAACGAGGTCCGTCCGGTGTCGGACTATTTCCCACTCGCCGTCGGCACGACGTGGGTATACGATGTCGGCTCCGGCACGGATAGCGCCGCGCAGGAGGAGACGCGCACGACGACGGGGCTCAGCAGCCGCGCAGGCGTCGATTGGTACCGAGTCTCAATCGCCGCCGCCGATGGCTCCGACCGGGAGATCGAGGTGGCCGTCGCGGACGGGGGCCTGATACGGCGCGCGCCAGGCGGCGGCGATGAGACGGTGCTCCTGAACGAACCCGTCATGCCCGGCACGCAGTGGCTGAACGAGTTACCTGAGACACCCGCTGTCGACGACACTCCGGCAGATGAAACCGCCGCTGGCGTGGACCCTCCGGTCGACACCGTCGCGGCGGCCCCAACCCAAGACGGTGACCCGGCGGACGAGACGCCGGACGACCCCAACGCGGACACAGTCGAGGTGGACAGCAATGCCGTCGGCGACGTCTCCGCGCTCTACGAGATCCTGTCAACGTCGGACGTTGTGGTGACGCCCTTGGCCACCTACACGGACGTCGTCACGGTGCGTGGGCTCACGCAAGGCGTTGACGTGGTGTTCTACCAGTTCGCTCCCGACGTCGGGCTCGTGCGGACCATCACGGAGCCTGTGGCTACCGATGCGCCGGACGCCCCGACGGGTGGGGCTGACGCGAGCGTACTCGAACTCCGCGAGTTCTCGGACGAGCCCATCGTCGCCGAGGAAGCGACCGAGGACGCGACGGCGGCCCCGTGAGCCGCGACACCGGCCGACGTGGCTTCCTCCGTACCGCGGGTGTTCTGCGCTCCGCCGCTCGGGATAGCCTTCGTCCTGGCCGGCCGCCGCGTGACAGCGCGCGGGCGGCGCGCTCGACGCTCCCTCTGCAGGTCCGGCCACTGCGGCCAGGCCGCCATGTACATCGGCCGACCCGACCACGCCAGCAACGCATGGTGGCGCAAGCCGCCCGCAGCTCGCGCCATGTCCAGGCTTGGCTGAACGTTGCCGCCAGCTAGGGTGGTCGCCATGGCCAGCCGCCGCCCCGCCGCCGCGATCCCTGTCTGCAGGCTGGATGTGGTCATGTTCCTCGCCACGTGCGCTGCGTGGGAAGCGTTCGCCGCGCCATGGGGCGGCCTCCTACCCGGCGGGCGGGCGTCGGCGCGCGCGATCTCCCACAGCGGATCCGGGTCGCTCGTGCTGGTTTCTGGCGGCGAGCTATGGCGCACGGAGAATGACGGCAGGGACCGGGCCGCGGCCACCCTAGGACGTCCTGCTCTCGAGTCGGGTCGGCCCGTAGCGATCGAGCACGTCGGCCTCGGACCGCCCGTGGTCTACGTCAGCGGCGCGAGTCGCCTATTCCGATCTGCGGACGGCGCCACTTGGGCGGCCATCGACGGCTTCGGCCCGCCGCGAGAGGGGAAGGGCAGCCGCCAGGCAATCGTGCAGACAGTCGTGTCGCCCGTGGATGCCGACCGGCTGCTCGTCGCGATGCGAGGCGTTCGTGGGGGTGGAATGCTGTCGAGCCAGGAAGGCGGCAGATTCGGGCGAGCCGTAGGCGCGTGCGGCGCGGGCGACCATCCGAGCGTGGAGTCTGTCCACCCGCACACCGGTATGGCGTACGTGCGGCATGGGCTTGCAGAGCTGTTTCTCCGACGCGATCCGCTTACGGGCGGGTCCACGCAGCTGGGCAGGGGACCGGTGGGGTTCGCGCGGGGCATGGATGCGGGTGATGTGGGCACGGTCTACATCCGAGGCGTAAACGACGACGAGGCGCCGTTCGGCGCCGACTGGGTTGCCCCGGCGGCTGTAGATGGCGTTGACGGCCCATTCGTCCTGAGGTCGTTCGCGTACCACCCGTCCGGGGGTACACTGTACGCGGTGTCCTCGCCGCGAGTCGCGACGGTGCAGGCGAACGTCGCCGTTCTGTTCGCGGCCAGGGACGAGGGAGCGACCTGGACGCAGGCCGCCCCCATCCCGCTGAGCGTCGGCGATGTCGCGTCGCGCAAGCGACTGCAGCTCTACTTCCTGCCGGGCTCGCAGTTCATGTACCTACACACAGGCGCCAGCGTGTACAGGTCGGATCTCGCCGACCGCGGGACGGTGACGCCAGACGAGCGAGCGCGCGTCACGTGGGCGAACGTGAGGCGGGCGCGGTAGCAGCGCGTTATCTGAGGCAGAGCGAGGAGGGCGAAGGATGGCGTTCCCACGACAGGTCGGTGAGCCGGGCGCTCTGGACCCGCGCGTGCTGCCGCTGCTTCCGCCGCCCGACGCGCCGGCGCCGGAGACGCTCCCCGTGGCCGAGTTCCGCGCGGGCATCATGGACATCGTGCTCGCGACTGCAGGCGCGCCGCAGCGTGTCGGCCGCGTGACCGACGTTGACATCCCCGGCCCGGCCGGTGACATCCCCGCGCGCGTCTACGCGCCTGCGGGCGACGGGCCAGCGCCGACGCTCGTGTACTTCCACGGTGGCGGGTGGGTCGTGCTGGGGATCGACTCGCACGACCACGTGTGTCGGGCCCTCGCAGCTAAGGCCAACTGCGCCGTCGTGTCCGTCGACTACCGAATGGCCCCCGAGCACCCGTTCCCAGCTGCGGCCGAGGACTGTTACGCGGCGACGAAGTGGGTCGCCGATGAGATGGCAGCGACCCACATCGCGGTTGGCGGCGACAGCGCTGGCGGCAACCTGGCCGCAGCAACAGCGCTGATGGCCCGCGACAGACGCGGCCCTGAAATCTGCCACCAGCTTCTCATCTACCCGGTAACCAACGTCGCGACGTTCGACACGCCGAGTTACGTCCGGTATGCTACGGACCACGGCCTGACCGCGAGTCTTATGCGCTGGTTCGGGGCTCAATACGCGCCCGACGATGGCCAGGCCACGAACCCGTATGTGTCGCCGCTGCTGGCGGACGACCTCACGGGCCTCCCGCCGGCGCAGGTCATCACGGCCGAATTCGACGTGCTGCGCGACGAGGGCGAAGCTTACGCTCAACGGCTTGT
>NYZG01000196.1 GCA_002687025.1 Candidatus Poribacteria bacterium | reverse complement strand
CCACGGCGGCCGTCGCGCGGGCCGAGTACCCTCCGCCGCCCCAGTTTCCCACGAGCGAGAGGCCGTCCAGCTCGTCGGTCTTGCCGTAGCCGACGGACCACTCCGCGTCCGAGATGCCCAGAGGCCGCATGACGCGGTCGCGCAGCAGCGTGCGCACGTCCTGTCCCATCGCCGCGGTGACGCAGTACGACAGCATCGCCATGCCGGGGTTGCTGTACGCGTACTGTGTTCCCGGCTCGAATAGGATCGGCGCCTCGTCACGCGAGAGGGTGAAGGCGTCGGGTTCCTGCCGCCAGAAGGCGCCTTTCCAACCCGGGAGCTCGCCGTGGGGAAGCCCGTCCGCCTCGGCGTCCTCGACGCCGGAGGAGTGCGTCGCGAGATGGCGGATCGTGACGCCGGCCTTCCGCGGGTCGTCCCGCCACGCCGGGACGTACAGGCGGGCCGGGTCGTCGATCTGCATGCGACCGTCGTTCAAAGCGATCATGAGCGAGACGCCGCCGACCAATGCCTTGGCCATCGATGCGGTGTAGTGGCCGACGTCGGAGCCGTGGTCGGGAGCGTACCACTCGTAGGCGATCTTCCCGTGACGCGCGACGAGGAACGCGTTCGTGCGTCGCGATGCGAGTCCGTCGCGCGTGGCGTCGAGGGCGTCGCCGTTCATCGCGAGATCGTCGGGTGAGGCGTTCTGCCAGTCCATTGTCCCGCTCCGAGGGTGTGGGTCGGCGCGTCGCGGCGCCTGCGAGTGTGCCATCCCCGCACGCCGCAGTCACCGGCGCCACGGCATTGACGCGCCTTTCCGACCGCTCGCCGGTACGCCACAATTCACCCGGCGGGTCGTCTGTTGGACGGCATCAGCATGAGAGAGCAACCGGGAGAGCAGCATGGGTCCGCGCGCGAGACACGTCCTCCGACTGTTCGTCGTTGGCTTCGTCGTGATGACGCTGCATGGCGCGCGCGCGGCGGATGTACGGGGCGTCGTCATCGGGGTGTCGGCGTACGAAGACGCCGACATCGTGGCCATGGCCAGCGCCGGGCACGACGCGCGCGTTGTCCACGACGCCCTTGCGGCGATGGACGCGGCGGACGGCGGAATCCGCGCCCTGGGCGTGGACGTGGACGCCCCGGAAGCGCCGGACAGGGCGGATATCCTGGACGCCCTCGGCGCCATCGCGGAGGGTGGAAACACTGCCGACATTGCGCTGATCTACTACGCGGGGCAGGTCATGAGCCACGGCGACGCCGGGTTCCTGCTCGCCGGGGACACTGACGTGGCGGACATGCCTGGGACGGCTGTCGCGCTGACGGCGGTGGGGGACGCGTTCGCGCGAGTGAAGGCCGACAAGAAGCTGCTGGTGCTCTCCGTCGCGACGGGCGCCGCGTCGCCTGACGATGCGTTCTACGAGGCGCTCGTGCGCATGCGCGACGTGACGGTGCTGGTCGCATGTGGTCCCGGCGAAGGTCTCACGTCGATGGAGGACGGTGGCGACGCCTTCACGCACTTCTTCGTCGAGACGCTCGCCGCCGACAGCGGGCCGCTGTCGCTGCGGAAGCTCAGTTACGGCGCCTGGGCCATGACCCGGCGTTGGGCGGAGGGCAAGGGGGCGAAGCAGACACCGCAGTACATGCCGGACGGACGGGGCGCGGCGCCCGCAGGCGAGGCCGGGGACGACGAGCTTGTAGTCCTCGAGACCACGCAAGGCCGCATCGTCATCAGGCTGTACGAGAACGACGCGCCGCTGCACGTGGCGAACTTCAAGAAGCTCATACGGGAAGGCTTCTACGCCGGCGACGCGCGGTCGTTCCACCGGTACGAGAAGGGGTTCGTCATCCAGGGGGGCGATCCCTGGGGGTTGGACCCCGCGCGCGCCGGCAAGGGCGGCCCCGGTTACACGGTGCCCGCGGAGATCAAGCGCAAGCACGTGCGAGGCGCCGTCGCCGCGGCCCGCCAGGGCGACAGCACGAATCCGGAACGCCGGTCGAGCGGCAGCCAGTTCTACATATGCCTTGGAAGGCCGTTCCACCTCAACGGCAAGTACACGGTCTTCGGCCAGGTGATCGAGGGCATGGACGCGGTCGACAAGCTGCGGGTAGGCGACGAGATGCAGAAGACGGCCGTGATCCCGGCGTCCGAGCACAAGCCTGCCAGGTAGATCCGGGCGCCTGGGAGCGGCCGTCACGGAGTTCGTTGACCGCGCGAGGCGGGGCATGGACAATCAGGCGTCCGCCGCGCCGACCGCACACCGGAAGGTATCGACATATGCGCAAGTGGCTGCTGCTCACCCTCGCCTTCGGCGTACTAACGCAGGTCGCGTCCGTTCGGTTGTTGGCGGCGGGGCCACGTCGCGCGCACGCGATCGCCATGCACGGCGAGGCGAAGTACGAGGCGGATTACGCGCACTTCGACTACGTGAACCCCGCCGCCCCCAAAGGCGGGTCGATCGTGCTCGGCGCGTTCGGCAGCTACGACACGTTCCACCCCTTCGTCCTGAAGGGCCGCCCTGCCGACGGCCTCGGGCGCATGTTTGAGACCATGACTACGAACTCGCAGGACGAGGCGTTCACGGAATACGGGCTGCTTGCCGAGAGCATCGCGTGGCCCGAGGACCGGTCGTGGGTGACGTTCACGTTGCGCCCGGAAGCGCGCTGGCACGACGGTGTGCCGGTGACCGTCGACGACGTCATCTGGTCGCTGGAGATCCTCAAGACGAAGGGGCACCCCTTCTACCGCAACTACTACGCGAATCTCGCCTCGGCCGAGGAGGTCGGCGAACGGCAGGTGAAGATCACGTTCAGCGGCGACCCGAACGCCGAGCTACCCCTTATCACCGGGCAGATGCCCATCCTGCCCAAGCACTACTGGGCGGACAAGGACTTCGAGGAGGCGACGCTCGACCCGCCCGTGGGTAGCGGGCCGTACAGGATCGCCAAGTACGACGCCGGGCGGGCGGTCACGTACGAACTCGATCCCAACTACTGGGGCCGCGATCTCCCCATCAACACGGGCCAGTACAACTTCGCGGAGATCCGATACGACTACTACCGCGATCTGGCGATATGGCGGGAGGCGCTCAAAGGTGGCGATGTCGACTTCTTCCGCGAGAACACCGCCAAGGACTGGGCAACGGCGTACGATCTCCCCGCAGTGCAGCAGGGGCGCCTCATCAAGGAGCTGATCCCCAACGAAGTCCCGCAGGGCATGCAATCGTTCGTGTTCAACACTCGACGCGAGATCTTCGCCGACCGACGCGTCCGCGAGGCCCTCGGCTACGCTTTCGACTTCGAGGCGACCAACGCCGAGATATTCTACGACTCCTACACGCGGACGAGGAGCTACTTCGCCAACTCCGAGTTGGCGTCGTCGGGCCTCCCGGCGGGCGAGGAGTTGGCGATCCTGGAGGAGTATCGTGGACGCATCCCAGACGAGGTGTTCACGGCGGAGTTCGCGCCGCCGGTGACCGACGGCTCTGGGAACATCCGCTCCGGCCTGCGCGCCGCGTTTGCGCTGCTCAAGGAAGCCGGCTGGGGAGTGGTCGATGGCACTCTGACAGACGTCGCGACTGGGGTGGCGATGGAGTTCGAGATACTTCTCGTCAACCCCGGGTTCGAGCGGGTCGTGTTGCCCTACAAGGAGAACCTCGCGCAGCTAGGTGTGACGGCGACCGTGCGCACGGTGGACACGGCGCAGTACCAGAATCGCATGGACGAGTTCGACTTCGACATGGTGGTCGCCTCTTGGGGACAGTCCCTGTCGCCGGGCAACGAGCAGCGCGACTTCTGGACATCCGAGGCCGCGGCGACCTCCGGCACGCGCAACTACGCCGGCATCAGCGACGCCGTTGTCGACGAGCTTGTCGACCTCATCATCTCCGCCCCCGGGCGGGAGAGCCTCATCGCGCGGACGCACGCGCTCGACCGCGTGCTGCTGTGGAGCCACTACGTCGTGCCGAACTGGTACCTGTCGGCGTATCGAGTCGTGTACTGGGCGAAGTTCGGCGCGCCCGAAATCCGGCCGAAGTACGACCTCGGGTTCGAGACGTGGTGGATCGACGCGGACAAGGCCGCGGCGCTGAGTACCGACGGCTGACCGTCGATGGTTACCTGTCGATCGTGATCGTCGCTCTCCGATCGGGGCGCTCGTGCATGTGTCCCGTCCCCGGTAGCGACATGGCCAGGCGCACCGACGGCCCGTCGCCTTTCGGACAGATGAGATGGAACGTCATGGCGGGCACGAACACGAAGCTCCCCGCCTTGGCCTCCACGGGTCGATCCTCGCGACCCTCGACGATCCAGTCGATCTCGCCCTCCAGGATCGCCCACCACTCGTCGTAGTCGTGGCAATGGTTGTCGTTCTCCTGCCCTGGGTTCTGGCAGATGACGACGCCACTCACGTGGTCCGCGAGGACGACTGCCCGGGCCCACGGCGGCGGACCCATCTCCTTCTTGATTTCATCGAGGCTGATGCCGTTCAGGGCGGCGTCCAGAATGGGGTTGTTCAGCGGCATGGCGAGTACTCCCTAATCGCCTCGTGGCGCGAGGACATCCGGCCCCCGCGGTTGCGAGTCGAGACCGTAGAGACGCCGTAGCTGCGGCGTCATGCGTTCGCGGACATCGTCGTCGAGATGATTGGCGAAGTCGAACATCGGCTTCAGGAACGACCGGCAGCAGAAGCAGATCAGGCAGCAACGCGGGTCATTGGTCGCGTTGGCGCCGGCGGCGTGCCACATGGCGCCGTTGAAGATGAATACCGACCCCTTACGCGCGGACAGGCGTTGCTCCTCCGGGTCGGGCACGCTCTCCGCCGTCGGCTTGCGTCGACGTAGGTGACTGCCGGGAACGAAGCGCGTGCCGCCGTTCTCCGGGGTGAAGTCATCCAGCAGCCACAGGCTGTTCACCACCATCGGCTGCTCGGGCAACGGCTCGGGCATCGCTCCCACGGGGCCGTCCACGTGACACCCACCGTCCGCAGCGCCGGGACTGATGATGTTGGATGTCAGCGTGCTGAGCGTGTAGTCGTCGCCGAGTAGGTACTCGAAGACCGGCGTCACGGTTGGGTGCGTCAGGAGCCGCTCGAACTCCTCGCCCTTGTTCACCAGCCAGCGGACGTGCTGGCCTCGCTCGTCGGTGTGCTGGACGGCCGTGCCGTCGGCTCTCTCCTGCTCCGCGAGTGCGAGGACTCGCCGCCGGTAATGCCCCACCTCGTCGTCGGTGAGCACGCCCCCCAGCAGCAGGAACCCCTCCGTGTCGAGGCGTTGCTTCTGTTCTGCCGAAAGACCGATGGCGCCGCCTCCCCAATCCATGGCTGCGATGCGCGACTACGTTAAGGCAGCGCGCGCGGAGGCGCAACCGACACGCAGGCCGCTTGCAGGCCGCTCCGCCGCCGGTGACAATGGCGCGCCCACGCTGACACCAGCAGACACGAGGTTAGACTGTGTCCGCGGCCGACGACACCACTACCCGTCTGGAAGTCGCCCACGTCCTCTTCATGGACCTCGTAGGGTACTCGCGGCTGGCTGTCGAAGAGCAAAGCCGCCGGATCGCCGCGCTCCAGGACATCGTCCGAGGGACGGCCGCGTACACGCAGGCGAAGCACGAGGCGTCTGTCCTGGCGCATCCGGCGGGTGATGGGATGGCGTTGGCTTTCTTCGGCGACCCGTCGTCGCCGGCGCGCTGCGCGCTGGAGGTGGCCGAAGCTGCGCGCGGCCGCGCCGACCTCCCGCTGCGCATGGGCATCCACTCCGGGCCGATACACCGGGCTGAGGACATCAACGACACGCCCAACGTCCGCGGCCCAGGCATCAACCTGGCGCAGCGCGTCATGGACTGCGGCGACGCCGGGCACATCCTCCTGTCGTACATGACGGCCGAGGCCCTCATCGAGTCCGAGGTGTGGAAGGCGCGGCTCCACGACCTCGGCGAGGTGGAGGTGAAGCACGGCGTCCGCATTCGCATCTACAGCCTGGCGATCGACGGGGCGGCCGAGCCGCAGCGGCCGGCGAAGGTCGTCGAACTCGCGGCGCAGTGGGCGGCCGAGCATCGGACGCACAACCTGCCGGTCGCT
>NYZG01000195.1 GCA_002687025.1 Candidatus Poribacteria bacterium | reverse complement strand
TCCAGGTCGCGCACCCGCTCCTCCATGTCGTCGATCCGCCTGTCCTGGTCTTTGAACTGGTTCAGCAACTGGTCCACCTTCACGTTCATCGCCGTGAGGATGTCGTGGTCCTTCTGCAGGTGGTCTCGCAACCACCCGAGCTGGGCTTCCACGTTGTGTTCGTGGTTCATGTCGACGCCTCGCTGGCTATGCGCATCCGGGACTGCCGCTCGACGCCCAATGCGTCGGCGGAAGTGCCGGAGATGCTGGTGTGTGGGATGCGAGTGGCCTGGTATTTCGTCCCGCCATTGCCGGATCTCCGTGCGACGCGACGAGGGCCGGAGCCCGCGTCGCGTCGATTGTGGACAGCTCGGCGCCGGTGGCATAATCGAGCCAGGCGACAAGCAATTGTCGTACTCAGTGGGGTCCCGGAAGCTGCTTATTCAGGGCGTTTCCGGGGCCCTGCCACGTACCGTGCGCGCGTCGAATGCCATGTCTGAAGGCGCTCTTATCATGGCTTGCCCGCGCGCGACGTTTAGACCGAATGCGTTGAGTGCTTTATATCTATCTCCCACGCCGTGCCTTCTTACCCACCGTGTGTCGGCGTCGCCAAACTAATGTGTGGCGAACTGCCGCATGGCTTCGCGCGACCCGGGGCCGCGCGTCAGTCGCTGAGTTGATACAGGCGCCACTCTTTGGTGTCGAGGTCTCGACCGATGATGGCGGCGAAGCCATCGTCGCCGTGGACGCGATAGAAGTCCTTTTCCGACTCTCCCTTCCACCATTCCCCCGTCTCGCGCCACGCGCTGTTGCACGTCACGTCGTGCGCGCCCAGGGGAGTCACGACCGTCTCGGGGAGCCTCCCCGTGAGGGTCGGGCGCATGGTCACGCGTATCTCGGGTGGATCGGCATAGGTGAGTGGCATTGGAATCATCCCATTCGCCGGTGTAGTAGTATCTACTAACTACGATGATAGTGCAGGAGAATTACCCGCGCAAGCGAAAGATGTGAATACGGCGAATAAATCCACGCGGGCGCCTCCGAGGACCGCTTGATTAGCGGACGGGCAGGGCATTTCCCTCTGCACAGCCATATGGCGCGGCGCTATCGGGCGTCGCGCGGCAGGTTCCCCGCCGCAGGCTGCCTATAGTGGGACCGGCACGTAGCGACGGTGGGCGCCTCGGTGGGTGCTGCGCTCGGCGTGAGCGTCCCGGTCCTGGCCGATGCATTCCTGGCTCGCGGCGCCCCGGCCTTCAGGGGCGTTCGCGACCAGAAACACAGAGGGCGAACAGGCCCACGCGAAAACTGCGGGCATGCCAGGCGAGGCACGGATGGTCGCTGCTGCGGAACCACGAAGCGGCGCCCTCGCGGTCGGTGAGGAACGACCCGCCCCGCACAGCCCTATCCTCACTCTGAGCATCTAGTGTCGTAGCGTGGCGCGAGGACCACTTGTTCAGGGACCATTCCCACGGACTTCCAGACATGTCCAACGTCCCCGATGCCGCCGCGCCCAGGGGGTATGAGCCTGCCGCCGTCGTTCTTCCCGCGCCCGCTTCTTCCGTGTTCGCATGACCGGCTTGCCAGTCACCTCATGGATACTCCCGCTCCTCGGCGCCGCCCTGAGCCGCCCATTGCTATTCCCACTCCGCCCGCAACCCGGCTTCCCACTCTCCGAGAGTCGCCACGACCACGGACGCGCCGGCACACGCCAAGACCACGCGTACGACGAACGGCGCCGCATGACGGTTCAACGAATCCACCACGAGTGACGCCATGCGTTTCTCCCGTCCGCCACCACAACATGTCGGTATCGAGCTCGCGGCGAGCCTCCACGTAACGCTCTGCGCCGGTATGCGTTTTGAAGGACAGGCAGCCGCAAGAGGATGTACGCCACGGCCCACGTGGAGACAAGGGCCATGGCGAGAACGAGGCCCGTCAGACACCGAAAAGCCTGCGGCCCCTGGGCGCACCGGGCTACCCTCGGGCCGAAGAGTCGGGTCGCGCGCGTCGTGTAGGCGTCCGGCGCTGCGCGACCTCCCAAGGCAAGGAGCCGGGGACATGGCCACCGATTACGGTTTCCGATACGACCCCATGGAATGGGTTGAGGGCAGCGACTCCCTGCAAGCTGCACTCGTGCGTCGACACGTGTTTCACGCGCCCCACGCGGGCGATGCCGCGATGTTCCGGGCGCGCGTCGAGGTGATCCTCGCGGAGCAGCGAGAGGATGGATCGCTGGGCGAGCCGGGACACAACAAAGCGGCGAGGCTGATGGAACTCGCCGACCTCGGCGTCGATCCCGACCGGCCCGAGGTAGCGCGCGCCATCGCCGCAGCAGTGCGCGGGACGAACGAGACCCCGGGCCCCTGGATTCGGGACATACGCGCCTTGTGCATGTTGGGCGCGGGCGGTCGACCGGAGGTGAAAGCCGCGCTGGAGTTGGTCGTCGCGAAAGAGGCGGAATGGAACGGCGCGTGGAAGCTATGCCCGTGGGGACAGGCGTTCTACCTGCGCGCCCTGTGGGCCGCGCGGGATGTTCACGACACACACGCGCTGATGGGGAGCATTCTGACCTGGATGGCGGATGGACTCAGCGATGCCGGGTGCATCGGCTACAAAGACCCCTGGGGGCTGATCTGGGCAGCAGGCATCATCGATCTGCCGGAGGCGAAGCGCCTCGTCGACCTCCTGATACCGACCATCCTCCGCGGGCAGGAATCCGACGGAGGCTGGGGAGACGATCCGTACGATGCGTGGAGCAAGAACAGCCTCAAGGTGTTCCAGGCCCTGGTCACGCATGGCCTGCTCGACGAACTCCGCGGCCGTCCGCCGCTGCCTTCGGACTGGGAGATCGTCCGCGAACTCACCGCGCCGGACGGCGACCTGTCAGGCTTGACGTACGACGGAGAGCGATTGTGGGTCATGGACCGCGACAAGAACGAGGCGATCGCGGTGTCGCCAACCGACGGTTCCGTGCAGCAGCGTCTGCCGATCCCGGTCGAGGAACCCCAAGGCATCGGTTGGTGGGACGACGGCCTTGCCGTGACGCGCGAGGATCCGAAGCGTGTTGTCGTGCTCGACGCTGCAACCGGCGACGTGAAACGAGAGCTTCCGATAGACGCCGTGGAGTGGATGGGGGGACTCGCACAGGCGAACGACGAACTGTGGGTAAGCGATGGCTTTGCCGGCGGCGTTTGGCGCTACAGCGACGACCGGCCAGAGGAGCCACGGATGCTCGTGCTCGCCGGTCCCGCGCCGGGCGCCCTCACACCCGCGTCTGACGGCGTGTGGCACAGCGACGGTTTCGCGCCGTTCATTATCAAGACCGGCTTCGAGGGAGAACTGCGAGACTGGGGCGAGAGGCCGTTCGGCGGCCGGTGCGAGGCGCTGGCCTGGGATGGCACAGAGCTCTGGGCCCTCGATGCCACAGACAAGCGGATCTGCGCGATCAGGAAGGCGCGTCCGGCGTAGTGACCGGCGCCGCGAGGCCGCCGCTCCGGCGCCCATACGTGTACATCCCGGAAGGGAGCCTCGGGCGGCGCGACCGCCGAGATGCCGAGGAGTCGCCTGACCTCAGGTCTGCCGATGGCGCCTTGAGGCCGCAGACCTGCGTGACAGCCGTTTGGGGATTCTTCGCGACCGGGTCACCTTGACAGCTCCGCCGACGGCGATGTCCGCCACGCGTCGCGGTACCGTCGTCAACCCCGCTTCTTCGCCCGCGCCTTGGACTTGCTCAGGATCGTAGACGCGCGCCTCTTCCAGGCCGTCTCCGGCGTGATCTTGATCTCGACATCCTCGGGCTTGACGCGCCTGGTAAGGAACGGCTTCCACGGATAGTGGAACAGGTCGTCGGCGATCTCGTACGCTTGCTTCCGGGATTTCGCCTCGATCGGGATCGCCGCAAGCAACTCGCCGTGGTCGATGTAGGTATGGAACACCTCTGCGATATATCGCGCCATCCGCGCCGTCCTTCCCACGGAGCTCGGTTTGGGGTGGCTCCGCTTCGTAGATGGGTACGGGACTGCTTCCCGTGAACGGACGAACACGGCTATACCGGCATTCACAGCGCCTTGTAGTACCGAGCCAACGGCAGGGCGGTATATCCGGCCTTCTCGTAGGATCTTCTCGCGGGGGCGTGCCCCTCATCTCCGCCGGTGGCCGCCACGGCCAGGTTCATGCCGGCTTCCTTCATCTTCTCGAGCGCGAAGTCGTTCAGCGCCGTGCCGACCCCCCGATTCTGGTAGTCCGGTGAGACGGCGATCAGCTCCACCTCGCCGGTCTTGCTCTCGTCGTTCAGGCTGTAGGAGACGAAGCCGGCGACCTGCCCGTCGACTTCACTCACCCACGTCATGATCTCCTCATCATGGCATATCCGTTCCACGGCCTCTTGCTGGCTCGCCCGCCAATCTCGATAGATGGCGATCGGATAGAGCTCCGGCCCAAGGATGCGCTCCCACGCCACAAACACCGGCTCCCATGCCAGTAGTGAAAGCCGCACTACGGCGTCGATGTCACTGATGTCGAAACGACGGATCGGCACGGCCATCTTTGCCTCCGCGACGCGCTCATGTGTTCATAGTGGTACGAACGGGGCGGGACGTCAGGACACCCCGCCGGAGAGTTCACGCGCCTATTCTACCGCGCCGGTCGGCCTGAACCCGAGGCGATCGTACAGCGACGCGGCGCGCGCGTCGTCCTCTCTCCACAGATGGAATCGAGGTACGCCCGCCTCGGCGAGGACCGTCAGGGCGCGGCGAATCATAGCCGTGCCGATACCGCGATTCTGGTGGACGGGATCGACCTGGATGTAATAGATGCTGAAATCGTCCCCGCCACTCCCGCCGCCTCCGACGAGACACACGCCCGCGATGCGTCCCGTGGAAGCCTCACGGACGATGGTCGACGAACGCAACGCCAGGGCGTAGTTCCGGTCGGCCCGATGATAGTCGAACAGGCGCGTCACGTAGTACATCGCGCCGGCCGCCGTGCCACTCTCACACTCCGGGTGCAACGGATGCCCCACGCGGAGAAGCAGGGCGCCGATCTCCTCCGCGTCGTCCTCCGCCACCGATTCCGCCCTGTAGCCGTCCGGCCATGCGACGGCGCAGGTCTCCGTGCCCCTCGCTAGCTGACGTAACGCCACGCTCGCCCCTCTCGATCCTGTGCCGCGCGGTGAACCGTCGAATGCTGGCCGGAGGCCGCCCGCCTATTCCGACGAGACGTCCGGCAGGCGCCACGCGCGGACATACTCGACGCTGAACGTCGACGGCAGGTCCGCCTCGTCCGGCAGGCCGAACCACTCCGGCATCGTCTCGCTGTCGAAGTTCAGGCGCAGCGGCTGATGATACTCGACGTTCTCCGTCGTTCGGATCGGCGCGTCGTCGAAGTAGAACGTGAGTGTCTCGGGCGTCCACTCCAGCCCGTACACGTGGAAGTCGTCGGCGAGGTCCGCCGTGTGCTCGTAGATGCCGTGATCGGAGGTCGTCTCCATGTCGGGGCGGTCGGGGGTACGGAATACGTGCAGGTCGGTGTGCATCTTCCGCTCGTGCCCCGGGGCGCCTCCGCCGATCTCGAACACGTCGATTTCCGTCCACCAGGTCGGCGTGTCGGCGTAGAACCAGAACGCGCTGGACCCGTGAGACCGCATCGGGCGGCACTTCGTCTCGTAGTAGCCGTAGAGCGTCGTCGTCTTGCTCTGCACCGCGCCGCAGGTGTACGTGTGGTAGCCCTCGGGCAGGCCCGGCAGGTCGTCGCGCCGCATGGTGATGTGCATCTTGCCGTCGCTCACCGTCACGTTCTTCGGGTCGAAGTAACCGGGCTGCCGGCCGAGCCAGGTGGGGTTGTTGGCGTGCCATTTCTTAGCGTCGAGGCTCGCGCCGTCGAACTCGTCGGTCATTTCAGGGATGGGCTCCCACCCGCGGTCTCCCGGCGGCTTCGCGAACAGCAGCATGGCGGCCAGCATCATCATGAGCGGTCCTTCGCGGCCTGTTGAGTGAGTCGCGACCGGGGCGCGTCACGGCGCCTCCGACCGAGTAGTAGCCGAAGCGCGGCGCCTGGAGTGCACGCCGATTCACTTGCACGCGAGCAGGCGAGTGGTTACGTTCTACGTATCCGTGACAGACGGCGAAGAGGAGAGACGATGGCTAAGAGACGAACAGCGTTGGCTGCGGCCATCGCCATGCTCGCCTGTGGATCGGTCATATGGTCCGTGATGGCGCAGGACGGCGACAATCTCGTACAGAACTTCGATTTCGAGGACGGCGACGCGCCGTGGAGCGTCTGGGTCGAGGACGGCGGCGCCGGCGTCGATCGCGGGTCGGATAACGGCGAGGCGTTCAGCGGCAAGAACAGCTACATGATCGACATCTTCAACGCCGGCGGCGGCCAGCGCGTCGAGCTGCACCAGAACCCGTTCCTGCTCGAAGCCGGGCAGCAGATGACCTTCGCGCTGTGGCTCAAGTCCGACAAGGTGCGACCCGCCAGGATGATCGTGAACCATCGCGCCGCCCCTTGGACGAGCTACGGGGCCGGCGACATCATGATCATGGACGGCGACTGGGAGGAACACTGGATTCCCGTCGACGTCACGGCCAACGACGATATCGTCGGCATCTACCTGGAGCTCAGGGACACCAAAGGCGTCGTCTGGGTCGACCGCGTGCGCTTCTACGAAGGCGAGTACGTCCCCGAGGAAGGCTTCGGCGAGCCGCAGGCCGTCGACGCCCATGCGAAGCTCGCCGTGTCGTGGGCCTCGCTCCGAGCCGCCCGGTAACGGCAGAGCGCCCTGGATTCGGCGCCGGCTGAGTCTGCAACACGTCCCATGTCGTGAGCCCGCCGCCCTTCTGAGCGAGCGAAATCCCCGTGTCGCCTCACGCCGTCTGAACCCGCGGCTGGATCGGATTCTGCGTTGCGTCCGGGCCGCCCCGAGGCTATTCTCCGGCACGAACGCCCTGAACACGAACGCACCGGGGGATGCGCGATGCGCGTGAGGATATTGGCGTCACTGGCTCTCATCGCGGCGGCCGTGTCGCACGCGACGGCTGGGATCGTCGAGGACGGGCTCGTAAGCTACTGGCGCTTCGAGGCGGTCGACAAACGCGAGGACGGCTACCGCGACCTGCGTGGGTCGAATCGCGCCACACTCGTGGGAGAGCCGGAGACCGCCGAGGGCAAGTTCGGCGACGCGCTCCTCCTCGACGGCGTCGACGACTACGCCGAGATCGCCGACGATGAAAGCCTGCATCTCTGGGAGGCGCACACCCTCGAGGCGTGGATATACGTCAGTGAGGTCCGCGCGTCGCGCATCCTCGACAAGATCACCGTGAGCACGGCCGACGGCCCACATCTCGACCTGTTCCCGACGGGCGCTCTACGGTCGTGCGCCGGGACGTGCGTCGTTGGCGAGGCGCGCGTGCCGGCTGAGACGTGGACACACGTTGCCGTCACGTACGACGCCGGGACGGTCACGCTATACGTGAACGGCGAGGCCGGCGGCTCGGGCAGCGCCGAATCTCCGCTCGTCGGCAACTCGCTGCCGTTGCGCATCGGCGCCGACAGCAACGGAGAAGGCCTGTTCAGCGGCCGGGTCGACGAGGTCCGAGTCTACGACCGCGCGCTATCCGCGGAGGAGGTCGCGCAGAATCACGAAGCCGACAAGCCGCTCGACAAGGTCGATCCCGACTCGAAGATCAAGCCGTACGACGAGGTCATCACGGAGGACGCAGAGACGCAGGAAGGCGTCTTCACCGTCCACAAGGTGTGGAACAAGTGGTACTACGAAATCCCCGAGGCCGAACTGGGTCGACTGTTCCTTTGGGTTTCGTCCGTCGCGAAGACGCAGACGGGTGTTGGATTCGGGGGGCGGACGCAGAACGCGATCGTCGTCCGGTGGGATCGACGGGACGACAAGGTCCTCTTGCGCCTGATGCAGTACCGCATCGTCGCGGACGAGGAGAAGACCGTCTACAACGCCGTCGAGGCGTCCTCGTACCCGGCGATCATCAAGGCGTTCGACGTCCTCGCCGTCGGTGAAGACGACTCGGTCGTCATCGAAGTCGGCGACCTGTTCACTTCGGACATGAAGGAGTTCTCCCCGAAGTCGGATGTCGGTGGCGAAGCGCTGGACGCGGAGCGTTCGTTCGTGGAGCGCGTCACGCCGTATCCAGAAAACATCGAGGCCGAGGCCGTGCTCACCTTCCGCGCGGACAACCCCGGCGGGACTTGGCGTCTCGGGGCGGTGTCGGTCGTCATGCATCACAGCATGGTGCACCTCCCCGACGAGCCGATGATGCCCCGGCTGTGGGACTCGCGTGTCGGGTACTTCTCGATGAGCCAGGAGGACTACGGGCGCGACGAGCATCGGATGAAGGCGCGGCGGTACGTCACTCGGTGGCGGCTGGACAAGAAGGACCCGACCGCCGAGCTGTCGGAGCCGGTGAAGCCCATCGTCTTCTACATCGGCCGGGGCGTGCCGGAGAAGTGGAAGTCTTACCTCAAGCAGGGCGTAGAAGACTGGCAGCCCGCTTTCGAGGCCGCCGGCTTCGAGAACGCCATCATCGGGAAGTACGCCCCAACCGCGGAGGAAGACCCCGACTGGAGCAGCGAGGACGCCCGCTATTCGTCCATCCGCTGGTGGCCGACGCCCATGCAGAACGCGTTCGGGCCGCACGTCAGCGACCCGCGCACGGGCGAGATCCTCGAAGCGGACATCGTCTTCTTCCACAACGTCACGGAACTCGCTCGGGATTGGTACTTCGCCCAGGTCGGCCCGCTCGACCCACGCGCCGCGACGTTGCCGTTCCCCGACGACCTGATGGGCGAGTTGCTGCGCTACGTCGCCGCGCACGAGGTGGGTCACTCCCTCGGCCTGCCGCACAACATGAAGGCGAGCTCGTCGTATCCCGTGGAGATGCTCCGCGACGCGGAGTTCACGCGTGAGAACGGGCATGTAGCGTCGATCATGGACTACGCGCGGTTCAACTACGTCGCGCAGCCGGGAGACGGGGCGCGGCTCATCCCCATCGTCGGGCCGTACGACAAGTTCGCGATTCGGTGGGGGTACATGCCGATCCCCGACGCCGACACGCCCGACGACGAGAGGCCGATACTCCACGCCCTCGCCTCCGAGCAGTCGGACGACCCCGTGCTGCGTTTCGGGAGCTGGTCATACCACGACCCCTCGGCGCAGACGGAGGACATCGGCGCGGACCCGATTGAGGCAACGCGCTACGGCCTCATGAACATCGACCGTCTGGCGGACATGCTAATACCCGCGACGACGGGGCATCCCGGCGACGACTACGACGAGCTTCGGAACATGTACAACGAGGCGCTCGGACAGCGGAACCGGGAGTTGGGGCACGTCGTGGGCCTCATCGCCGGGGTCATCCGCACGGACTACCACGTCGGCCAGGAGGGCCGAGTGTTCGATGTCGTGCCGCGCGAGAAGCAGCGCGAGGCGATGCGCTTCCTCGTCGAGCACGCGTTCACCACGCCGACGAAGCTCCTGAACCCGGAGATACTCGAACGCATCGAGCCGGCGGGGAACGTCGACCGCGTGGTCGGCTCGCAGACGGGCGTGCTCGCGCGGCTGCTGGACGAGGGCCGGGCAAAGCGTCTCGTAGATCAGGAGGCGGCCGCGGCAGAGGGCGAGACGCCCTATTCGCTGGCGGAGATGCTGTCCGAGTTGCGCGCGGGCATCTGGTCGGAGTTGGACGCGGATGCAGTCGAGGTCGACGCGTATCGGCGCGCCCTGCAACGCGCGCATATCGAACAGCTCGGCCGGAAGCTGGACCCCGACGCCCCGAGCAAGAGCGACATGCGGCCGTTGGCTCGCGGTGAATTGGTCGCGCTCGCCGCCGCAATCGAGGCCGCGCTGACCAAGGCCGACGGTCGGACGACGCAGTTGCACCTCGAAGACGCGCGCGTGACGATCGACCAGATACTGGACCCGCGATAGGGAAGCCATGGAACTCACCTTCCGCAAGAGCGGCGACGTTCTCAGCTTCCATCTCAAGGGTCGCATCATCGGGCCCGACGCGATGAAGCTGCGGGATGCGCTCGACAAGGCGCTGGAGTTGGGCGCGGGTCCGCGGTCGGTGAAGATCGATCTCGGCGGCTACACCGACATGGACGACGCGTCGATAGATGTCCTCGCCGAGTGGCATCTCCGATGTCGGCGCGACGGCATCGCCCTGCGCCTCGTGAGGGTGCCGGCGCAGTTGCGCGAGCGCTTCATGCTCCGCGGCATCTACGACTTCGACGACGACAAGCCGATTATCGTATAGCAAC